>JAJYZM010000251.1 GCA_021799935.1 bacterium
GTATTAACGCAAAAATAATAATTCCCACGATGGCGACGGTTCTGTACTGCCTGTTTAGAAAAGCCGTTGCGCCTTCCTGAATAGCTTTTGCAATCTGCTTCATTTTCTCGGAACCTTCGTCGTGCTTCAGCGCCCATATCGTTACCGCTATACTGTATATAACGGCAATGAGACCGGCAATGATTCCAAAAATCATAGCTTCGTCAAAGACATTCATGTCCAAAAACCCCCTGATTAAATTTTAATGAAATTAAATTTAACAAATATGTTAAAACATATCAACTAATTTCAGCGTTCTCGTTATTAAGGCTTTTAGCTTTTTCTTTTAGATTTGCAAAATAAATAGCAACCGGCCTGTATGCCAGATGCGACCATTTGGAAAAAGGAACTTCTATTACCAGCATTGGGAATAAAATCATTAAATGAACAAGATATATATAGAAAATGGCGGATACGGAGTAATTATAAACAATAGAAGCTCTCAGTAAAACTCCGGTCACGCCGGTTAAAAAGAGCAATATTACGAACATCCAGTCGGTATGATGAGAGAATTTGCTCCTTTCTATTTTCTTGGTAAGCCTCTTGACAATAAAATAAACCGTACCGAATATTAACCCTATACTGGCAAAATAATCGAATAAAATTATATGAAGGTACGGAAGGCTGTTTTCATTCTGAAACCAGTCCAAAAAGAAAACTATGCCCACAAATAATATGACGTAACTTATCATTAGAAAAAGATGCGTGAGCCAGAAATTATATTTTCCTTCCGTAAGTTTTTTAGAGGACGTTCCTTCGGAATCATCGCACTTCGCATATCTGTATTGAGTAAAAAAATTGAACATCAGCGACCAAGCTTCGGTAAAATAAAGTTTTAACGGAATTTTAACGCCGGCATCGCTTAAAACGGTCTTCCTGAACATATTATAAATAAAAGATGTCAGCATTACCCCCAGAAATACGGTTATAGGCCAGTCGAAATAATAATCTATTTTATCCGGAGATACGGCTTGTCCCAGAGTGGCTCCTGCCGCAGGATGCAGTCCGAAAAGAACCGCCCATTCTATTAAAACCCCGAGCGCGACTATTAATATAGCGATATATTCCGCATATTTAGATTTATATAAAAGTTTGGATATTCCCGTCCAGTCGTATGCGCTTATTAAAAATCTGCGGAGGGACATCATCAGTTCTCCCGGTTCCGCTTTTCTGGGGCAATTTTTGGAACATTCCCCGCAATAATAGCATAACCATGGGTCTAAATCGCTTACTAACTGCTCTTTCATTCCCCATCCCGCCATTATCATTTCCTTTCTCGGAAACGGCCTGTCTTCGGTTGATAAGGGACAAACCGCAGAACATGTCCCGCACTGGAAACATTTTTTAAAATTGCTTTCGCCTACTTCTTTTATATATTTGACCAACTCGTTGTCGGTCTTTACCACTGTATTTTTCAAAATAACCCCCTTCTTAAAAGCCTTTATATGGATTTGGTCCAAGCGATTTAATTTTATTGACGAAATCTTCTACTATTTCCGGCAGTTTCATATAATCGGTAAATTCAAGCTGAATCTGCCTTACTCTTTCTTCCTCAAGTACGAGTCTCGTCAATGTTTCCTTAAGATTGCCCATTCTGTACGATGCAAGTTCCGAACCTTTCACGAAATGGCACTGATAATCGTCGCCGAATTTACATCCTAAAAGGAGTATGCCGTCTATCCCCTTGGAAAGAGCATCGGCGTACCAGACATTATTGATAGAGCCTAAGCATCTTACTGGTATAACCCTTATATTAGAAGATAAATTTATTTTATTCAGTCCCAATATATCCAGTGCGGGATAAGCGTCATTTTCGCATGCAAAAACCAGAATCCTGTAATTCTCGTCGGTAGGGTCTTCGGGAATATAAAGGCTTTTTATCATCGAAGCGACGATATCGGGAGAATAGTTTTTGAAAGATATAATTCTCACAGGACATGCGCCCATACAGACTCCGCATCTCCTGCACCTTTCAGGATTATACTTAGGCGTACCTTTTTCGTCTTCGTCTATGGCGCCGAACGGACACTCCTCGGTACATCTTTTACACTGCGTACACCTTGGAAGGTCGAAAAAAGGATACGTCATATCGTTTGAGCGCGGATGCACGGCCTTACCTTTGGAAGTCTGCTCTACGCACTGTATGGCTTTTAAAACTGCTCCTTTTGCATCGTCCACCGAAAAAACGGTATCCATGGGCATTCTTACGGAGCCCGCAGGATATATTCCCGTTCTTCTCGATTCGTATGGAAAACATATAAAATTAGAATCGGGGAATCCGTATGCAAGATCCGGCATCTCCTTTCCTTGCCTGTATGCAAGATTTAACAGTCCGCTCTTAGCAACCTGCGCTGTGGAAACCGGTATCGAAGGGGGGCAGGACGCTCCGCTTGCCGACGTTGGATTTCCGGCCGTTAAATTTACATCCTGGCCATATTCGATTTCTCCCGAATTTGGAACCATTCCGGAAGCAAGCACCAACATTTCGACGTTTAAATCAATATCGCCGCCGAAAAGGGTATCCTTTACTTTTACGCCTATTTCATTATTGCCTTTATCGTAAGAAATATCGGAAACTGCGCCTTTTACCATATATATTCCTTCGTCGTCCTGCATTTTCCTGTAAAAATTTTCATATTCGCCGGGCGTCCTTATGTCTTTATATATTATGTAAACATTTGCGTCCGGATTGTTTTTTCTTATCAATGCCGCTTCTTTAAGAGAAGACATACAGCAAACCGTCGAGCAGTACGGCAGATGATTTTCGTCTCTCGAACCCGCGCACTGAATAAATGCTATAGATTTTACCGCCGAACCGTTAGATTTTCTTTTTACCGTGAAACTTTCGGATTTGCCGTTCTCTGAAAGTTCCGAATATAATTCTTCAAGTTCGACGTTCGTTAATATATCGGGGGTCAAGCCGTATCCTAAATAATCCAGCTTTTTTGCTTCGTAAGGCTTCCATCCGGTAGCCGCTACGATAGAACCGACAGTTTCATTTATAACTTCAGCCGCATTATCTTTGTCGGAAGGCTCTATCTCGACGTTAAA
>JAJYZM010000252.1 GCA_021799935.1 bacterium
TGCCGAGACCCGAACCTATAGGCGAGGCAAGCGGCATAACTACCGGGCAACCGGCGTCTTCGAGCTTTTTGGCAAGAACGGGGTCGTCCATCATATACGGCATAACGGTAAAGCCTTCCTTAACCAGAATTTTTGCGGCTTTTAACAATTCTTCATTATCTGGATAAAGAGTTTTAGAATCGCCGATTACTTCAAGTTTTACGAGGTCAGTTCTGAAAACGTCTAATTCTCTTGCAAGCCTTAAAGTATTTACCGCGTCTTCTGCCGTATAACAGCCTGCCGTATTAGGCAATAGAATATATTTGTCGAGGTCTATATAGGACAGCAGATTTTCTTTGGCGTTAAAATCTATCCTTCTGACGGCAACAGTTATTATTTCGGCGCCGGAAACATCGGCGGCGTCTTTCATAGTTTCAAAGTCCGGATATTTTCCGGTTCCGATAAGAAGCCTGGATTTGAATGTATATTTTCCTATTTTTAGAACGTCGCCGTTTTCTTTTATGCCCGTACCGCTTTCCATAAACCCTCCTTATATTTATATATTATATTGTATATATTGTACATTATTATTAATTATAGTTATATAAATGACTAAATCCTGCAAACTCAATTAATATAACTATCCGCCTGGAGCTATAGTTACCATATCTATTTTGTCGTTTTCTTTTAAAATAAATTCGGCGTAAGAGTTTTTCGGAACTATCGTCTTATTTACGGCTACGGCTGTGCTTTTAATATTAAGTTTCAGTTCGTCTATAAGTTTTTGTATCGTAATGCCGTTTGCGGCGATAATATATTCGTTTCCGTTTAATTCAATTTTCATAAATTTAAGCGTTTATATTTATATAATTGTACAGCGTATCCCTTCTTACGGGAATTTTACCCGCCCGTTTTATTAAATTAGTAATTTCGCCTTCGGATAAATATTCGCCGAATTTGCCTCCGGCGCTCTTAGTAATATTTTCTTCCATTAAAGTTCCGCCGAAATCGTTAACTCCGCATTCGAGGGATTTCAACGCTGCGGTAACGCCGATTTTAGGCCAGCTTGTCTGGATATTTCTAAAGTTGTCTAAATAGAGCCTTAAAGCGGCATAAAATTTAAGAACGCCGTTATCGTCCGCAACTTCCTCCCGAGGAACCAGTTTTCCGAGGGACGTTTTAGCCGAAATGAACGGCAAAGCTATAAATTCCGTAAATCCGCCGGTTTCATCCTGAATCTGCCTTATAAGGCTTAAATGATAAACCAGGTCCTCGTTCGATTCTATATGCCCAAAAAGGACGGTAGCCGAAGTTTTAACCCCAAGCATATGCGCCGTTTTTATAATTTCGACCCAGACTGCCGTATTTATCTTTTCCGGACAAATTTTTCGCCTCGTTTCTTCGGCTAAAATTTCCGCGGCGGTTCCGGGCATGGAATTAAGCCCGCAATAGACTAATTTTTCAATAACGGCGGGGTAAGACTTGCCGGTTGTTTCGGCAAGTTCGTAAATTTCCTGCGGCGAAAATGCATGGATATGTAATTCGGGAAAATTATTTCTTACGGCTTTAATTAAACCGAAGTAGTAATCCGGATTTGATTTTAATTCGGGATTTATCCCGCCTGTTACGCATATTTCGTCGATTCCGATAAGTTTTCTGCCTTCGGAAATCTTTTCGAGTATCTTGTCGTAGCCTAATAAGAATGCGTCTTTAGAATTTTTTGTCCTTTTATACCCGCAAAATTTGCAATTCAAACCGCATATATTGGTAAAATTGATATTTCTATTTACGACGTATGATACGTTGCCGGAGTTAATCCTAAAGTTGAGGGCATCCGCCGCCGAAAATATTTCCTTAACCGCTTTGCCGTCTTTCTCTTCAAGCAAAAAGAGCAGGCCGGCGTCATCGAGCCTCCTTCCAGACAAAACTTTTTGTAAGATATTATCTAATTCCGTTTTATTCGATAAATGGAACATTATAAGATATCCGCGTAATTATTCTAATGAATGAATAAAGTATATCCGTCGAACCTGAAGGGATAGCCTTTGAGGGAGTGAAACTGCCTGAAAAGAAATAATCGGTAGATCATCCTGCTTCCCTACGACGGCATTACCCGTATCAGGTTCAAAGGGTTACGGGCTTTAACCGCTCCGTTCTCAGCCGTAGTTATATACGGCACCCCTATTATTTTTATATATATGCGGGCATATATATATTTATTATATCACCTATTATTTTATAATTCCAACTAAAAAACTTTTGCTTTTACTGCCGTAAACTTTAACGCAGGAAACACCCACCGTTAGAACGTTATGCTTCGCGCTCAAAGGAATAAAATCGTATTCGAGAAAAACAGATTTTTTTATATGCCCGAACGTTCCGGTCCTTTCGTTAATAAACTTTTCTGCCTTCTCGGGCGGAATGTTTAAAAAGTTAAACTTCCCGGCATTTTTATAAACTATGGTCAGCCTGTGAAAGAAATAATAAATGTTTCCGTTCTTCGATTTTATAAAATCTATATTTCTATTAGTTCGCATTCCGTCGCTTATAACTCTGTTTTTCGTATGATACAGAAGATAGAATCCCTGTTTCTTCATTACATAGCCGCCGAGAGACGCTTTTATATAATTTTTAAAATATTTGACGGAATTGACGTAACTTATAAGTTTATTCAATCTTGCCCTGTCTTTTGAATATAATTTATTCCACAAAAAAACGTTATTTCTGTCGTGCTTGTATTTTGCGGGATTAACGATTTTTATATACGTAATCACGTCGTTTTTGCCGACGGCTTTACCTCTTGCCTTTAAGTAAAGAGCGTAAATTACCGGATTTGAAGCATATACTCCGTTGCAGGCAGAGGAGCCTTTTCCGTCCGCAAACGATTTTTTAACCGACAGCGGATTGAAACTAAAAAATAAAAATACCGCCAAAGCCAATAGAAACAATGTTTTAAATATTGATAAGCTTTTATTCTTTTTATCGGTCGCCATGTTATACGCCCTCTATATAATATTTAATTAATTTTTACATTTTTAGTAAATTTACTTAATTTTAATAAACTTAGCTATAATTTGTCAAATTAATAATATTTATGAAGCAAATTTT
>JAJYZM010000253.1 GCA_021799935.1 bacterium
AATATGCTAAATTATTTAATAAATTTAAATACTTATTAAATAAAGGTTTTTGCCTCTTAATCAGTAGGTCCCCGGTTCGATCCCGGGACAGCCCACCAGATATTTAACACTTTCAAGATATTCGGATTTTTGATTCTGTTGTTGCGGGGGGGGGTGCCGAATATTGAAATAAATCTAATTAAATTGTATAATGTGAGGTAAATTTAAAATACATTTAAATAAAGAGGATTTAATTAAAATGCCTACGGATTACGGTTACGGTATCGCTAAAACGGGGGAACGCGCTCAGGAAGGCCTTTCCGACTTCTTCAGGGGGGTTTTTACGTGGATGACTCTGGGGCTTGCTATTACCGGCTTTGTTTCGTATCTCGTCGCCTCGGATAAGACCGTCGCGCTTTATCTTTACTCCCATATATTAATATTTTACCTCCTTATCGGCCTTCAGCTCGCCGCCGTTCTGGGACTTTCATTCGGAATAAACAGGCTTCCGGCGAATATCAGCGAAACTATTTTTTTATTATATTCCGGCTTAACGGGAGTTACGTTTTCTTTTATTTTTCTCGTTTATACCAACCAGTCTATCGGCGAGGTATTTTTCATCACCGCCGCTTCGTTCGGACTGCTTGCCTTTCTGGGCTACACGACAAAAAGGGATTTGACGGAAATGGGCAATTTTATGCTCGTAGGACTTTTTGCCGTTATAATTGCGATGGTCGTAAATTTTTTCCTTCACAGTTCGACTTTGATGTACGTCGTCTCGGTACTCGGCGTCGTTATATTCCTGGGCTTGACCGCCTACGATATGCAGAAGCTGAAGCAGATATATTTAAGCGGTTCTTTCGACGAGAGAAAAGAAAGGGTTATGGGGGCGCTGACGCTTTATCTGGATTTTATTAACCTGTTCCTGATGCTTTTAAATCTTTTCGGGCAGAGAAGGGATTAATAATTATCTCACGATTATCTCACGACGTCGTAATGTTCCGGCGGCTTAAAGAAATATCCGCCCATCCATTCCATCGCGGTCTTAAAATAGCCGTTAATTTCAAACCTTCTCATAGACGTAACCGCGCTTATTCCGCCGAGATATTTAAACTTTCCGAATTTATTTTTTAAGGCGATGTTTATAAATTTAAGGTCTTCTCCGGCCTGCATTCTTTCGTCGAAACCTCCGACTTTTTTATAAACGTCTTTATGGCAGAATATCAAAGCCATCGACGTTTTCGATATTATATGCGCTATATTGTTGCCGAACATGAAAATCCGCGCCTTAACCGTATTAATATCCGGCAGAAGCTTTGACGTCCCGATAAAATGCCGCACGTCTTTAAAATCGTCGAGCTTTTTTATAAAACCGTCGTTCAAAAGAGTGTCGGCATCCAGAAACAGGAAAACGTCTCCTCTCGAAGCGGAGGCGCCGATGTTTCTTGCTTCCGATACTCCGCTGAAGTTATCCGCTATGAGATTGACCCCTGAGGCGGCATATTTGGATACCGCTCCTTCCGTATCGTCCGCGCCGCGGGTAACTACTACCGTCAGTTCGCATAGGGTTTTCCCTTCCGCCGCGATACCCCTGAAATCTGCCGGATTTTCGTCTTTTTTAATAAAAACGACGCCGCTCTGGCTTAAAAGCCTTTCTATCGATGCCCCTATATACTTTTCTTCTTCGTGCGCCGGTATAATTACGGAAACCATAAATTTATTTAACCCCTGTTGCCTTAAGAAATCTTTCCACGCTTTCCGCGGTTTTCCACGGAGGCTTAAAGCCCTTATATTTTAACGCTTCTTCGGTATCGGCGTCAAGTTTAAGTTTCCTCTGTTTTACGGAATGAAAATACCCCGCCTTTTCAAGATGTTTTCCGAGATAAATCTGTTCCGTCTGCCCCGGCGTCGGAATAAAAAACGCTTTTTTATCTATTTCGGCGACATCCATAACCGTAGTATAGCCAGACCTCGAAACGACCATTTTTGCCCTGTTCATAAGCTCGTCCCGCCTTTTCTTTTCGAGAAAAGAATATATAACGGCGTTTCCGAGCTTTTCTTCGGTAAATTTACCAGGCTTTCCGAGTGAAACGGCAATATTTCCTTTAAGCAGATGAATCTGCGAGAGAAGTTTTTCTTCAAGCGCCGTTCTGGTAGGTTCGGGACCGGAAATAGAAAAAAGGTAATCTATGTCTTCATCCGTCTCTATTTTTTCAAAATCGGACAAAATCCCGACGTATTCGACTTTTTCCTTCTTGAAATATCTTAAATTATGGGACAAGTCCCCCGAAAGCGAATTTTCCGCATAATCCGGAACTATTATCTTTTCGAATTTATCCTGCAGGTAATGATTGTAATATTCCGTAACCATCTCGGCGGGAGCAAGCCTCAACGGAGCTATAAATCTCAGCTGGTGAAACAGCAGGTAAGAGGGTACGTATTTGCAGTAAGAACCGAACCTCGAATCCGAAATTATAAGGTCTATTTTATTTTCCCGAACTATCTTAGCGATATCTTTCGTTTCTTCTTTAATAATCCTCATTATTTTGGGAGCGGTTGTTAGAAACCTGAAAGCAAACCCTATTTTATCCGAATACGGCGAAGGATACGGAGTAGCGGCGATATACCTTGCGCCGCTTCCGAGTTCGGATTTAAGCAGTTCTAAGCTTCTTCCGGACGTATAAACGATAACTTCATGCCCGTCTTTTATGAGCCGCCTTATTACCGGAAGACCCCTCGTCGCATGTCCCAGCCCCCAACTGCACAGGGAATATATTATTTTCATATTTCCTCCTCTTCCGGTTTTTTGAAAAAATTAAATCCGTAATGAGGAATCATGAAAAACGAGATTGCAACCATGAGCAGATTTATAGCCCTCATAATTAAGCTGAAAGCAAGTCCTACGTCGGAACCAAGCCCCAGCACGTCGAAAAGTCCTACCTGCGAAAGTTCGTAAGTTCCCGCCGAACCGGGCGCAAGCGGAAGAGCAAAAACAAGCATAGACACCGAAAATACCAGAAGAGTTTTGGAAAACCCCATATTTATTCCGAGATAATGAACTAAAAGCCATATCTGAAATACCAGAACGGCAGTTTCTATCA
>JAJYZM010000254.1 GCA_021799935.1 bacterium
ATCCTATCAAAGCAAGAATGATATACGCGTTATCGTCTAAAACGGAACCTCCCGGTTCGCCTGTAAATCTTCCTATATCCCCGTTTTTATCGAAAGCGTCTAAAAATATTTTAATAGATTTTTCGGCTATTCCGTTTAGTTTTTGGCGGTTTGAATCGAAAGGGCTGAAAAACTTTATTAATTCTGTAATGGAATATATTATATTTCCGTTCATGGAAGAATATTTTATCCTGTCGGTAAAAGGTTTTTTTCTTTTTTCCCTGAAAACTCTAAGTTCTGAAACGATATCATTATAGGATTTGCCGCCTAAATCTTTTGCGTAAGCCCCTGCGTATAATACGTTCGGAATGCCGCCGCCCCGCATGAAACCTTTGTCCCTGAATCCGCCGGAATCGGAGGTTTCGCTGTCCGCATGGCGCATCATGCCTTCTTTATTTATATTAAATAATTCTGACGCGGACATAAACTCTTCTTTGTCGGGAAAAACCTCTTTAAATTCGTCATACGTCCACGTAAAGAATCTTCCGTCGTCGCCGTCTCCGGTGTCCGCATCGATGCTTGCATAAAAACCGCCGTTAAACCCGTCGTATAGTTCGCCGGATATAAAATCGAGGGTTTTGTTTATAACGTTCAATAAAATCTTATCGCCGGTCAATTTATAATAATAGGCATATACCCTCAAAGCCTGAGCATTTATTTCGGCTAGTTTTTCAAAGTGCGGAATAATCCATTTTTTATCGGTAGAATATCTGTGAAAACCGCCGCCTACATGGTCGAAGACTCCTCCGGCGGCTATTTTTTTTAAAGTAAAAAGTCCTTTATTCAGCGAATCTTTATCCCTGTTGGCTATATAATCCCATGCAAGAAGTTCTAAAGCCGAAAAATAAAAAAATTTAGGAGATTCGTCTATTCCTCCGTCAACTTCGTCGAAATGAAGTTTAAATTCAAGCGCTCCCTCATTCACGAATCTCTTTACGTAATCTATATTTAAAGAATTATCCTTTTTTATAGCATCGTTTATCCTTTTAATATTAATATTAAAAATAGAAAACTTGTTGGAATCGTCCGAAATCCTCTGATAAAAATCCGCGCTCTGAGCAAAAACGGCTTCTTTGTTTTCACGGTAATATTTTGCAATTTCCGTCAAAACCGACTTATATGCCGGAAGTCCGTAATTGGATTCTTTAGGAAAATACGTGCCTCCGTAAAAAAAATATCCTTCACAAGTTAAAAAAGCGGTTAGAGGCCATCCGCCAGTTCCGGAAAACGCGCTTACGGCTTTCTGATACCGCGAATCTATGTCCGGCCTTTCGTCTTTATCGACCTTAACGGCAATATAATTCTCGTTTATTATAGCCGCGGTTTCTTCGTCCTCGTAAGATTCCCCGTCCATTACGTGGCACCAATGGCACCATACGGCTCCTATATCTAGAAGTACCGGCATATCATTTTCTTTAGCTTTCCGGAAAGCCTCCGCGCACCAAGGATACCAATTAACGGGCTGGTGTACGGCCGATTTTAAATAAGAACTTTTTTCGCTTTTTAAATTATTCACGAATTATATTCCCTTAATACTGCGGTAGAAATTTTATCTTCCGGATTTATTACAATACGACATTTAAAGAGTATTTAATAATTTCTAAAGTAACTTAAGAATTATATATATTATTGTAAGCCTCTTCAGGCACCAACCCTTTGTGGACGACCGCTTTAACGGCTTTGAGCATATTAGCCGGTTTTTCGGATTGAAATATATTTCTGCCCATATCGACGCCAGCCGCCCCATGATTTACGGCATTATAGGCAAGTTCGAGAGCTTCCCGCTCTCCGGTTTTTTTTCCGCCTGCTACTACCACGGGTACGGGGCATGCTGCGACTACCTTGTCGAAATCTTCGCAATAATATGTCTTTACGATGCCCGCTCCAGTTTCGGCGGCGATTCTGACAGCTAAAGACAAATAACGCGCGTCTCTCGTCATCTCCCTTCCCACTGCGGTTACCGCAAGCACAGGAATACCGTATTTATAACCCTTATCTACCAACTTCGACAAATTAATTATGCCCTGCCTTTCGTTTTTAGAACCGATAAAAATAGACAAAGCTACCGCGCATACGTTTAACCTGATTGCATCTTCCATCGAAACGGTTATGTCTTCGTCGGACAGGTCGTCTTTAAGGATGCTCGTTCCGCCGCTGACGCGCAAAACGAGCGGTATATCTATTTCAGGGTTAATCTGGCTTCTTAATATACCCCGCGTAAGCATCAGGGAATCGGCATGCTTTAAAAGCGGGGTAATAGATTTGCCGATATTTTCAAGTCCTCCCGTAGGTCCCATAAAATAGCCGTGGTCAACCGCAAGCATAACCGTCCTGCCGTCTTTCGGCATAATAATCCTTGAAAGTCTGTTCTTCATTCCGTAATCCATAAATTTAACTCCTCCGCTGTTTATCTATTTATAAATTATATCCCGCTTCTTCGTGCTGCGTTATATCGAGGCCCATAGTTTCGGAATCTTTATCGACCCTGAGACCCATCGCTAAATCTATAATTTTAAATATAATAAAACTCATTATAAACGAATACGCTGCAACGGCAATAATCGTAAGCACCTGGATCCAGACCTGCCCTGGATTTCCATAAAACAGGCCTTTCCCGGCTTTATTGATTAAAGGGTCGGCGAACAGCCCGGTCGCAAAAACTCCCCAGACGCTTCCGACTCCGTGTACGCTGAAAACATCCAGCGCGTCGTCGTATCCCAGCTTAGGCTTTATAAAAACAACCATCGAAAAACATATTATTCCTGCGACAAGCCCTATAATAATAGCCGCGCCTGGCGTTACGTAACCCGAAGCCGGAGTAATCGTAGCAAGGCCTGCGATAGCGCCGGAAACTATGCCTAAACTTGTGGGCTTTCCGTTCCTTACCCACTCGGCAATCATCCAGCTTACCGCCGCGGAAGCCGCCGCCGTGTTGGTAACCAAAAATGCGGACGCCGCGATAGAATTTGCCGCAAGAGCGCTTCCGCCGTTAAATCCGAACCATCCGAACCATAAAAGTCCGGCTCCCAATATCGTATATC
>JAJYZM010000255.1 GCA_021799935.1 bacterium
ATAATTATTTATAACCCTAGTTAATGCGGATTTAAAACCGATTAAGTGGGTTCCTCCTTCCTTAGTATTTATGTTGTTGACATAGGAATATAATATTTCGGAATATCCGTCATTATACTGGAGGGCTATATCCGTGATAACATCGTCTTTTTTTGCGGTTATAAAAATAGGCTCTTTAATAATGGCATTTTTATTTTGATTTATATATTCTACAAAAGATTTAATGCCCCCGTCATATTTAAAATCATGCGATTTATTATTAATTTCGTCCGTTATATTAATATGTATTCCTGCATTCAGAAAAGCAAGCTCCCTTAATCTATTAGATAGAATATCGAAATCGAAATTATTATATTCCATAATTTCATAATCGGGAATAAAGGTAATGGAAGTGCCTCTTTTATTCGTCTTTTCGCCTTTTTCAAGCCTGCCTAAGGGTATCCCTTTGCTGTAGCTCTGCCTGTAAACGTATCCGTCGCGATAGATTTCCATATCCAATTTTTGAGACAAAGCATTTACGACAGAAATACCCACGCCGTGAAGGCCTCCCGACACTTTATACGATTTTTTATCGAACTTGCCGCCCGCATGAAGGACAGTAAGAACAACTTCGGCGGCAGAAACTCCTTGCGGCTGATGAATATCTACCGGAATACCCCTTCCGTCGTCTTCTATCGTAATAGAGCCGTTGATATTAATGCGCACGAATATATTTTTACAATATCCTGCCAGCGCTTCGTCTATACTGTTGTCAACTACTTCATAAACTAAATGGTGCAGACCTTCCAGTCCTGTCGAACCTATATACATTCCCGGTAATTTTCTTACCGCTTCCAAACCTTCTAGTACTTGAATATCCGAACTTTTATATTCTTCTTCGCCGCTCATTCGCAAACCTCTTATTTTAATATTTAATTAATATCTCATCGGCATAAATACGCCTATAACCTGCATCGGCTTAACTTTATTATCACTGCCGCCCGATTCGTTTTCCGACATTACATAAGGTTCGATAACAAAAGGGGTATAAATAGTATTAAACCTGACGCTTAAGTTGTTTTCGGATATATTTGAAATAAAATCCATAATATATCTTGAATTTAATTTAATGCTTATCGGTTCGCCTTTATAATTAATTTCTAATTCGTCGCTACCTTCCCCTATGTTTGTATTAACCGTTTTAATTAAAAGATTATTTTCGCTGAAACTCAATTCTATCGAATGGCTTTTTTCTTCGGCAAGCAATGAAACCATTTTAATTGAATTATAAAAATTTTTCGTGTTAATTATTGAAGTTTTATAACCGTCTTTAGGGAGAACGGTATTATAATCCGGAAATTTTCCTTCAATAAGCCTCGATATAAGCTTAGTATTTTTATTAAAATTATCCGATTGTTTTTCAAATTCAAAAATTACGTTATTTGAATTTATTAAAATTTTTATGAAACCGTCTTTTTCTAATTTTAAAACTTCGGTTAAAATTTTCTTCGGAATTATAACGCCTATTTTTAATAAATCATAAATACCGCCGTTTTTTTTCCCGTTATAATTAATTTCGGATTGGGTTAAAGCTAATCTATGCCCATCGGTTGCAACTAACCTAAGATAATCTTTGCCGTCTAATTCTTCTAAAACAAAATAAACTCCGGTAAGATTTCTTTTCGTATCTTCCGATGCCGCTGTTGAAAGTATTACTTTACTGATAAGTGTTTTAAAGGTTTTCAATTCGATGTTAAAATTATCCTCAGATTCGAAATCGATAATAGTGGGATAATCGCTTGCCGGAACGGTGGTTAATTTAAAAACGGTTTTTTTGTAGCTTATAGTAACGACTCCGGCTTCATTTTCAATAAATTTTATAAATAAATCTTCGTCTCCTTTTTCTTTATTTTCAGGAAATTCTTTTATAATATTATATATTTTTTTTGAATTTACGGTTGTTTTACCTTCGGATATAATTTCGGCGCCGCAGTATGTTACTATACTAATTTCTAAATCTGTCGCGCTTATTTTAATGAAATTATTTTCTATGCTTTCTATAAGCAGATTGGAAATTATCGGCATTGAGCCTTTTTTTTCGGAAGCGCCCTGAACCGCCGACAGGCAATTTAAAAAAAATTGCTTTTTAATTTTAAAATTCAACATAATTAACCAAGCCTTTTATTATTTATTAATTAATTTTAAAAACATTAATAGTAGTAATAGAGTTTAAAAAGTTTATAAATATTTAAGTGTTTAAAATTATAAATATATTTATAATTTTAAACCTGTGCAATTTTATTATATATTTTTAATAAAATTGTTTAATTCTTTTTATATAAAAAAATTAAACATAAATTAAACATAGTTATGTATTATTTTTTTATCATTTTAATAATATTATTTAATATTTTTTCTAATTTTTCATTAGTTTCTAAATTCTTTTTGACTTTATTTACCGCGTAAATTATAGAAGAATGGTCTTTACCGCCGAATTTATCGCCTATTTCCGGAAAGGATAATTCCGTATGATTTCTTATTAAATACATAGCAATCTGGCGAGGTTCCACAAATTCCTTTAATTTTTTATTCGACTTAATATCGCCAATTTTAATATTGAAATAATTACATACAGATTTTATAACGTTTTCCGCCGTTATAACTTTTTCATTTTCTTTAAGTAAATTTGACGTCGCTTCTATTGCAAGGTCGATAGTGATTGGTTTTCCGGTAAAAGAGGAGTAGGCCGATATTTTAATCATCGCTCCTTCTAATTCCCTTATATTTGAACTGATTTTATTAGCTAAAAGGTTTAAAACATCGTCCGGAAAGTTAATATTATTCAGTAAGGCTTTTTTCTTAAGAATGGCTACCCTGGTTTCAAAATCCGGAGGCTGAATATCCGCTATCAGCCCCCATTCAAATCTTGACCGTATTCGTTCTTCGAGGCTAACTATGTCTTTAGGTATTTTATCACTCGATACCACTATCTGTTTTTGGTTTTCATATAAGGCGTTAAAAGTATAAAAAAATTCTTCCTGGGTTCTTTCTTTTCCTGCAATAAATTGTATATCGTCTATAAGAAGAACATCGACGTT
>JAJYZM010000256.1 GCA_021799935.1 bacterium
TCTTTATATTTTCCTCTTTTTATCTCTTTTTCTATGCCGAGCGCAAGAAGATGTCCGAATTCCGTATTTATTTCTTCCGCGGCAAAATATAGAAGCCTCCCGTAATAACCTTCTAGTCCGTCCGATTTAGGCTTAAGCGTGTTATGGTCGGAGGAAACGAGAAAGTCCGCTTTAAGTTTTTTAGCGGTTTCTATGAGGTCTTCTATGCGTCCTGAGCCGTCCGAATATACGGTATGAAAATGAATTATTCCGTTTATCTCGAAAAGTTTCGGGGCGGGGCGGTTTTCGTTTTTGCCGCTTAAAAAATCTACTTTTAATTTAAAAAATTTTATCCTGAAATAAATAAGCACTAATAAAACAATGGCAAAAACTAAAAACAGCCTTGAAGATACGATAAAGACGGCAATGTTCATAAATTTAGTTTCCTATTTGCGTTTCCTATTCGTTTCCAATTTGCGACGGGGACAGAATTCAATTCTGTCCCCTTATTATACAACTATTTCCGTTAAATAATTTTTGAAATAGGTTTCAAATTCTTCTCTTTTTTGAAGGCAGAATTTTAACCCGTTTTTTCCGGTTTCGCTCCTGAGTTTTTCATCTTTAATTAATTTTACCAAAATATCCTTAAAGTTTTTTTCGTCCGTCTCGGTTATTGCATCGAAGCGGACCATTTCGCTTATTATATCCTTAAAATTTACGGCATATGAACCGGTTACTACTGTTTTGCCGTATGAAGCCGGCTCCAAAACGTTATGACCGCCTTGTTCGCTTTTGAATAAACTTTTGCCGACGTAAACTATGTCCGAAACGGGATATATCTCGTCCAGTATCCCATATTTATCGACTATTAGGGATTTAACTCCTCCGCCGGAACCGCTCCAGCCGGATTTCAAAAACCCTCCTAATACGCCTTCGTTTTCTTTTCTTTCCTTGTTTTCTCCGTTCGTCTTTTCGCCTTTTCCGCGGTAATAAAACGGATTGAGGCCTATTTTAGCCGCCTCTTTAAAGAGCTTTCGCGAATTTTTTATATTTCTGGGAGCAAAAATAAATTTTAAATTAAATTTTTGCCCCAAGCTTTCGTCGGAAATAATTTCTTTCAAAAGTTTTAAAATAAAGCCGGATTCTTTTTTGTGAACGGAAACAAAAGATATTACTATGGCGGGATTGATTCTCTGCGCCGGTAATGACTGCCCGTAATCATTATGATTTTCGACTGCTTCAAAACAGGATGCGTATTTTAAAGACAGAGGCAGGATATTTAATTCGGCGCTCTCGGCGCCGGAAACCGCCGCAGACAAAGAAAAACCGGCGGGGATTTCCCGTTCTCCGTATTTTATATCCATCTTTTTTAAACCTGAGGGACTTATTCCCATAAAAATCAATTTTGTCCCTAAAGCCGGGTCCAAGAGTTCCTTGACTAATTTTTTGGAAACCGGATGCTGGACGGAGATAAAATAATCCGGTTTTACGGCGGACGCGTATTTTTTAAAAATTGCCCTAAATCCCGGAAAAGGATGAAAAAAATATAATATTCCGCCGTCTTTATTATTTTGCGCGAGAGACAGCGCCGAAAACGTTTTAAAACTAATAAAAAAAACCGGAGGCGGGAAATTTTTTACGGATAATAGGGACTTTATAATATCCGTTATGCGGGCGGCAAGCCTGAACTCTCCGAGAGATTCGGCATAAAGCCATATCCTTTTTGGTCTTGCGGAATCAGCCGCTCCGTGTGCCGCCTCCGGAGAATATTTTTGTGCCCTGACGAAAAAATCTTCGTTTAAATAAAAAAACTGCTTTAATTTTGCAAATATTTTCATTAAAGTTCGTCTATATTTATACCGGATTCGTCAATATTTTTTGCATCTTCCGCCAGGAGAATCGGTATTTCGTCTTCGACCGGGTAATAAACCCTGCAATTTTTGCAGATAAGCATTTCTTTTTCTTTAGACTCTTTATAAATGAGACTGCCGCGGCATTTCGGGCATACAAGAAATTCTTCCGCCATTTCTTTAACGTTCATAATTAATTTAACCCCTGTTTTATTACTGAATTATGCACTTGGTAAAACAATGATTGGGTATTTATCATAATAACCGCGAGATTGCTTTGTCGTCTTCGACTCCTCGCAATGACTGCATATTGTCATTGCGAGCGTTAGCGGACGGAGTCCAGCATATCTTTGTCTGCGTTTATAAAAGCCAACGGCTTTTATGCAGGCAAAGATGGAACCAATCTTGCTTTGTCAAGCGCATAATTCCGTTTAATTACTGCCGTTTCGTCCCGGTAAATTTATAAGTAGTTCCGAATCCGGTATCTTCCAATACGACGCCCTTTTCGAGAAGGAGCTTCCTGATTCCGTCCGCCGAACCGTAGTCTTTATTTTTCCTGAATTCGTTTCGTTCGTCTATAAGTTTTTTTATCTCTTCCCCGCTTATTAAAACTTCGCCGCCGCCGTCCGCCGCAATATCCGCAGAATTGGACTCGATAAACCTCTTGGGGTCTTCGTTTAAAAGCCCGAATATGCCTGTAAGCGATTCTTTGATAAACGCCGCGGCAGAGTCTAAAAATACCGCATCTTCCGAATTTATAAAACTTTGCGCCATAGAATCGTTAATTATTTTATTTGTTTTTCTTACGAGGTCGAATATGACCGATACAGCCTTAGCGGTGTTAAAATCGTCGTTGAGCGAATTATAAAAATCGTTCGTATAATTTTCGATATTTTCCGCCTTTGCGGAAGCGCCGCCTTTTTTTAAGGTTATGCGGTTTTCTCCCATTAATTTTTTAAATTCTCCGTAAAGATTTACCGCCTGATAAAGCCTGAGCAGGCTCTGCTTCGCGCTTTCTACGCCTTCAAACGAAAAATCTATGAAAGACCTGTAATGAGTAAACATAAAAAAGAGGCGCAGGGCTTCCGGATGAAATTTATCGAGAACGTCCCTTATAGTAATAAAATTTTTAAGGGATTTCGACATCTTTTCGCTGTTTATGTTGACAAATCCGTTATGAATCCAGTAATTTACAAAATTTCTGCCGGTATAGCTTTCGGACTGGGCTATCTCGTTTTCGTGA
>JAJYZM010000257.1 GCA_021799935.1 bacterium
GCGGTATTGCTTATATTCAGGGCATTCGACGTCCAGATAATAGAAGGGGGCAGATTAAGCAAACTTGCAGATGCGCAATTTCAGGCAAGCGTGTATTTTATGCCTGAACGCGGCAATATTTATTCGGCTGACGGCGGCATACTTGCCGCAAGCGTAAATATTCCCGGAGTCGCCGTCGATCCTTTAATGGTTAAAGATAAACTTAAAAGCGCAGAGAAACTTTCTAAGGCAACAGGTTTAAAATATGAGAAAATAATTAAAGTATTGACGCAGAATCTTCAATTTGCATGGATAAAAAGGAGAGTTTCCGCCGAAACGGCAAAAAAAGTAGAGAAGCTTGGAATAGAAGGCATCGTTATAGTTAAACAGCCCGTCAGGTATTATCCTAACGGAACGCTTCTAGCGCATACGCTTGGATTTGTAGGAATAAACGACAACGGTTTATCCGGCATAGAGTATAAATATAATAAGTATTTAAAAGGCAATAAACGGGCATTAAAGGTACTTCAGGACGGTTTAGGGCAGTATATATTTATAAGAGGTTTCGGGCTTAAAAAGGCTACGCACGGAGAGAATATTTATTTAACGATTAATAAACAGCTTCAATTTATTACGCAGTATTATTTAGATAAGGAGGCAAAAGCCGCCGATTCAAAAGGAGCTTTTGCTATATTAATGGATCCAAATACGGGAGCTATTCTTGCTATGGCGGATTATCCTTCTTTTAACCCTAATTATTACTGGAAATATTCTGCGAGATACTGGAGGAACAGGGCTGTTACCGACGATTTCGAGCCCGGTTCTACGATGAAGCCTTTTATAATATCGGGAGCAATGCAGGACGGAATAATAAAACCCGATACTGTAATAAACGGCCATCACGGTTCATATTATATAGACGGCATCAAAGTTCACGACGTCGAAAACTGGTTCGGCAAAATTACTATAAATCAATTAATAGAATATTCCTGCAATGTATGCGCGTGCAGGGTCGGCATGAAGATGGGCAAACAGAGAGTCTGGTACTGGCTTAAAAGATGGGGATTTTTATCGCAGCCCCATGCAGGTTTGCTTGGAGAAAACGCGGGGATAGACAGAAGCGTAAACAGATGGTCGGAAGTCGGTCCGTGCGAGGAGGCTTTCGGACAGGGTGCCGCTATTAACGGACTTCAGGAAATAACGGCTCTTTCGGCAATTGCAAACGGCGGTTATTTATTAAAACCTTATATTATTAAAAAAATAGTCAATCCTTACGGCAAGGTTATATTCAGGGCAAAACCCAATGAAATAAGAAGGGTTATAAATTCTAAAACCGATAAAGAAATTAAATATATGATGCGTTTAGTCGTAAAAGGCGGAACGGGACAGTATGCAAAATTGATAGATTTTAGGGTTTCGGGGAAAACCGGAACGGGGCAGGTCGACAATCCTAAGACCGGAACTTATTTTAAAAACAAATATACCGCTTCTTTTATGGCTTTCGTTCCTTATAAACATCCGGTTCTTGCGATGCTCGTGGTGCAGCAGGAGCCTTCTAAGATAAGTTATTACGGAGGAGCCGTAAGCGCGCCGGTAGTCCGCGGCGTATTTAAAAACGCTTTGAATATATTAAACGTTTATCCCGGCGGCAAAGTATATAAAAAGCAGTTAAAAGCAGGGAACGGATTTAATAACGAAAAGAAATCAAAGGAAAATTTAAAAAATAAAAGTTTTAAACATAAAAAGTATACTTTAAACTATTCCGGAACAATGCCGGATTTAAAAGGCGATACGATTTACGAAGCATTAAACGCTTTAAATAGATTCAGGAGGCTTTCCATAAAAATATACGGAAGCGGATATTTATATTATCAGAGTATTAAACCGGGAACATATGTCGCCGCAGAAGGCGGCGTAAATTCGGCAGTTTTAAAATTTAAGCCTGAAGGTTACGGCTATGCCCCTTTGCGAAAAACGGAGAAAAAAAATCAGAAGGCAAGGTCTAATATAAAAACCGGATCAAAATCCGTTTCAAAATCGAAAAAGAAAAATTTAACGGCAGTTCCGGTTTTAAAATTAAGCAAAAAAGTTAAAAAATAAATTATATGAAGATCGAAAATATTATAAAAAACAACGATTTTATAGAATACGTCAACGGCAGAACCGATACGGATATCGTATGCATATCTTACGATTCCAGAAAAATTAAAGAAGGATGTCTTTTTGCCGCAAGAAAAGGCGTTAATGTTAATTCAAATGTTTTTACGGAGGAAGCAGTTTCAAAAGGCGCTGCGGCGGTTTTGACCGACGATGCGGAAACGGCGGAAAAACTTAAAAACGAAAAAAACATTACGGTAATTTTCGCCAAAAACGCTCTTAAAGCATATGCGGTAATGTCTAAAAATTTTTTCGGCAATCAGGGGGATAAACTGAAACTTATCGGGGTTACCGGAACAAACGGAAAAACGACGACGACGTTTCTTATAAAATCTATTTTAAACGCCGCCGGAAATAAAACGGGCTTGATAGGCACTATCGATTATGAAATCGGAGAGGGTAAAAAAGAATCTAAAAACACTACTCCGGATGTTTACGAACTTAACGAAATGTTTGCCGAAACCGTACGGTCGGGCGGCTCTGCATGCGTTATGGAAGTTTCTTCCCACAGCTTGGACCAGGGAAGGGTTTACGGAATACCGTTCGATGCCGCCGTTTTTACAAATTTAACGAGGGATCATTTAGATTACCATAAAGACATGGAATCCTATTACGAAGCAAAAAAGAAACTGTTTTCCGAAGTATTGACCGAGAGTTCCAAAACTAAAAAATATGCACTTATAAACGGCGACGATACTTACGGTAAAAAACTTGCCGAAGAGCTTAAATCGCTGATTGCCGTCAAATCCATAACTAATATCGATATTATTACATACGGGTTAAATAAGGGATCCGGCGTTTCAGCGGAGAACATAAATTACTTCAGGGACGGATTGAAATTCGACGCCGTTATAAAAATAAAAGGCAGGGACGAAAAAATTCTAAAAAATATACGTTCGCCCCTTATAGGTTCCTATAACCTTTAT
>JAJYZM010000258.1 GCA_021799935.1 bacterium
CTCGACCCGTCTTATTACAATAAAATAATTTCGGCAGTAAGGGACGGAGTCAAAAAATCGGCTGATGCCGGTATGTCGCCGATAGTGCTTACGTCTCCGCGCATAAGGCTTTTTTTAAAGAATATTTTAAACGAAATAGCTCCGGGGATTTCCGTCGTATCTACGAGCGAATTGTCCCCTAACGTAAAAATAAAACCGGTAGGAACTATAGAAATATAAAAATCTATGCAGATTAAAAGATACGAAGTTTTAGACATAAAAGACGCTATAGAACTTATTAAAAAAGACCTCGGCGAAGAAGCGGTCATAATCTCTACGAGACAGGTCAACGGCTCCAACGACTTAGGTTTTTTCGGAAAACCTTTTCTCGAAGTAGTCGCCGCTATAGATTATAAAGAGGAGGATATAGCTCCGCCTAAGGAGAGCCGCGGATTTAATCAGGATATGCTTGCGCCCATATACGACGACGTGAAATTCCTAAAAGACAATTTCGACAGCATAGTGGAGGACAAGGTTATTTACGTTTTAAATTCAAAGTTCGAAGAAATCAAGGCGTTTATGAATGAAATTAAGTTCGATTTAAGCCTGCTGAAAGACGAAAGAACCAATAAAGGAACTGCGGAAAACGACCTTCTCGTATATTTGGACAATATTTCATTCGAAAGAAATATATCCGCTAAATTAATCGAAATATTTTTTAAAGACATAAAATTAACGAATTTCAAAAAGGAAGAAAAGGTAGAATATTTTAAAAAATTTTTTAAAAAAATAATAGAAAAAAAAGTCGAAAGGAAAAAAATGAACCGCCTGTTCGACGGAAAAACCGTTATTGCGGTCGTCGGAAACAGCGGTTCCGGAAAAACCGCGACCGCCGCTAAACTCTGTTCCAAATTTATATTCGAAAAAAATCTGCATGTTTCGCTTTGTACTATAGATTCTCTGAAAATAGGCGGCTACGAAACTTTAAAAAAATATGCGGAAAAATTAAAGATAAATTTTTCCGCATTAAAAGACCCGCAGGGATTAAATTCTTTTATTTCCGATTCGCAGTCCGACGTTATCGTAATCGATACCTTTGCCGTTAATCACAATAATCTGTTTCAGCTGAACGCCCTGTCAAAATTTATAGGCAATTTAAAGGACGGAATCAATACGGAGCTTTTACTCCCCGCCCACCTTAAACACTTAGACGCGGTGAGGGCTTACGAATCTTTCAGGAACAAGGTCGGAATAAGCGGAGTTATTATATCGAAAACGGACGAGTCGCGCGGTATCGGCAATCTTGCAGGCCTGCTTCTTCTTCAGGACTCGGCGGTAGATTTTATTACCTCCGGAGAAAACGTTCCGGAAGATATCGAAGAAGCGACGACCGAGAATATTTATTCTTTATTTTTTCCTAAACCGGCGGAGTTCTAAGAGGCAATAAAAAATTCAAGAGGCATTTTAAAATGAAAAGACAAAAAAACGAAAATTCTTATACAAAAATTATTTCCGTTACAAGCGGCAAGGGCGGAGTCGGCAAGACCAATATAGTCTGCAATCTTGCGTATTGTTTCGCTTCTATGGGAAAAAGGGTAATAATAATGGATGCCGACCTGAGTCTCGGAAACGTTTCGGTGATAATGGGAATGATTCCTAAATACAATATATCGCAGGTTATTTACGGGGATAAACATCTGAGGGATATTATAATGACCGATTCCAACGGCATAATGGTTCTTCCGGCTTCTTCCGGCATATCCGAACTATCGAACCTTTCCGAACCGCAAAAGCTCACGCTGATGTCGAGGTTCGACGAATTCGCCGGCGATTTAGACGCCGGAGGAAGCCCGATAGACGTGCTTCTTATAGATACCGGGGCGGGGATATCGTCCAACGTTCTGTATTTCAATCTTGCCGCCAGCGAAATATACGTAGTCGTTACTCCGGAGCCTACTTCCATTACCGACGCTTACGCCCTCATAAAAGTTTTAAGCACCAAATACAGCGAAAAATATTTTTCTATAATAGTAAATAACGTCAGAAGCGAAAGGGAAGCAAAAGAGGTATATAAGCATTTGAGCCTTGTTTCGGATAAATTTCTCAGGGTCAATTTGAATTACCTCGGCCACATTCTAAGCGACGACAATATTTCCCGTTCAGTTATAATGCAGAGGCCGGCGTCAAGTATTTTTCCGGATTCGAAGGCTTCCGTATGCTTTAAAAAATTAGCTTACAATATACTGTCGCAGAAAGACAATAAAACGTCCAACGGCAATATTCAGTTTTTTCTTAACAGGCTTCTCATGTCGTTCTAGATTACGGGGCGGAATTCAATTCCGACCCGTCACAAAATGGAAAAATGGTGTGGGCGGAATTCAATTCCGACCCGTCACAAATTGGAAAAGGAGGGCGGAATTCAATTCCGACCCGTCACAAAATGTAATGATGCAAAAATTAGACGATAAATCAAAAAAATTAATAGAAGAAAACTTCAGCCTCGTAAACAAGGTCGCCAATTTTATGTCGGTAAAATTTAACGGCGTAATAAATAAAGACGACATTATAGAGTTCGGAATATTCGGGCTTATAGACGCGGCGATAAAGTTCGACCCTTCAAAAAACGAAAATTTTAAATTTTATGCGATAACGCGCATAAAAGGAACTATACTCGACAACGTGCGGAAACTCGATTATATGCCCAGAAACGTCAGAGAATTATCCGGAAGAATAGAAAAAGTTTATTCTAAATTAGAGCAGAAACTCGGGAGAATGCCTTCCGACGAAGAAGTCGCAGACGAACTGGCTATAGGTATAGACGAACTGAATGAAATGTTTTATAAAATAAGGGGGGCTTCGTTTTTAAACGATAAAGATTTCATATCTTTAGACAAAACCAAGCCCGAATCTTTGGATGCCCTGGAAAGCAAGGAAGTTTCGATAATAGACGGCCTTTTAATGGACGAGAAAAAAAATATATTAAAAAAATATATAGATATGCTGGAAGATATTGAAAAGAACGTTTTAATGATGTATTATTATGATGAACTGACATTAAAAGAGATAGGAAATATATTAA
>JAJYZM010000259.1 GCA_021799935.1 bacterium
TATTCCTATTTATAACCCTTCTATATAAATCGTTCAGGTCGGAGCTTGCAAACCTTCCGCCTTCAAGAGGAACTAACGGACGCAAATCAGGCGGAATAACCGGAATAACGTCTAAAACCATCCATTCAGGCTTATTTCCCGACGTCCTGAACGCTTCGATAAGTTTAAGCTGTTTTGCCAGTTTTTTCTTTTTAATCCCGTTAGGCAGTCCGGCTATTTCTTCTTTAAGGCTTTTAGACAATGATTCGAGGTCGATGTTTTTAAGCAATTCTTTTAATGCTTCCGCTCCGATGCCTGCCTTAAAACTATAGCCTTCTTTTTGAATTTTTTGATAATTCTCTTCGCTTATTAAATCTTTATATTTTAGTCCCAGCTTTGAAGCGTCCCCCGGTTCAAGAACCACATAGGCTTCAAAATAAAGAATTCTTTCTATATCTTTAAGAGTCATATCGAGAATACTTCCGATTCTCGACGGAAGGCTTTTAAAAAACCATATATGGGCTACCGGAGAAGCAAGTTCGATATGTCCTAGCCTTTCCCTTCTAACTTTTGACGAAATGACCTCGACGCCGCACTTTTCGCATACGATGCCGCGATGCTTCATCCTCTTATATTTTCCGCAGTTGCACTCGTAATCTTTAATAGGACCAAAAATCCTCGCGCAAAAAAGTCCGTCTCTTTCAGGTTTCAACGTCCTGTAGTTAATCGTCTCGGGCTTCTTTACTTCGCCGTGAGACCATTTTTTTATAGCATCCGGCGAAGCTATTCCGAGCTTTATCGAATTAAAACTGAGCGGGTCTTTAATTCCTTCGCGGTCGTTTAAAAAGAAATCGCCTTTACCGGCGCCGTCGAATAACTTTTTAAGGTCTAATTCTTTTTCTCCTGCGGCTTCTATATCTTCTTCATCCTCTGAAATTTCATCAAGGCTGACGGTAAGCGTATCATCGCCTTCTTTATCATTATTATATTCTTCTAAATTTTCATCAAACGACATTTTCTCCCTCCTTTAAAAGCTCTACGTTAAGGCAAAGGCTTTGTAACTCTTTAATAAGAACATTAAACGATTCCGGCAATCCTACTTTAAATGAGGTATCGCCTTTTACGATTGCTTCGTACATTCTCGTCCTTCCTATAGAATCGTCGGACTTGACGGTAAGAAATTCCTGGAGAGTATGCGCCGCGCCGTAAGCTTCCATAGCCCACACCTCCATTTCTCCAAGCCTCTGTCCTCCAAACTGCGCCTTTCCGCCGAGAGGCTGTTGGGTAACCAAGGAATACGGGCCGGTGGATCTTGCATGTATCTTGTCATCGACTAAATGATGCAGTTTCAGCATATACATAATGCCGACGGTAACCTTTCTGTCGAAAGCCTCTCCCGTTCTTCCGTCGAATAGAGTAACCTGTCCGGTTTCTTCTACTCCTGATAATTTAAGGTAATTTTTTATATCGTTTTCTTTGGCCCCGTCAAAAACCGGAGTAGCCATATAAACGCCTTTCTTATATTTTTTGGCGAATTCTATAATTTCTTCGTCGTTTAATCCTTTGATAAAATTAATCATCGTAGGCTCGCCGAATATTTCAAGCAACTTGCGCCTAATAGCTTCCGGTCCGAAATTATCTTCTATAATTTTATTTATCTGAATGCCGAGATTATGAGCCGCCCAACCTAAATGTACCTCCAGTACCTGACCGACGTTCATTCTGGACGGAACGCCCAACGGGTTCAATACCATATCTACTATTCTTCCGTCTTTCATGAACGGCATATCGTTAACCGGCAGTATTCTGGAAACGACGCCTTTATTGCCGTGTCTCCCGGCCATTTTATCGCCTACCGACAACCTTCTTTTAATGGCAATATAGACTTTTATGGTCTTAAGAACGCCGGGCGGAAGCTCGTCGCCTCTCTGCACCCTTTCTATTTTATCTTCGTAATAAGACTTTAATAAATCGGCGTCTTCCATCGATTCATCGTCTATTTTCTTTAATTTATCGTAGAGGCTCTTTGTATTTCCTTCAAATTCTATATTAAATATATCCTCTTTAGATAATTTTGAGACAGTATTCTCGTTAAATACGTCGCCTTTTTTAACATGAACGGGCTTATGTCCGGAAGATAACGTTATGTTGGCTCCGCATTTTTTATTAATTATAAGGTGCCTCATCTTATGGAGAGCATTACTCAAAATAGACTGCTGTTTTTCTTCTAATTCCCTCATGAAAGCGGCAACTTCACTGTCTTCTATTTCTTTTTCCCTGAAATCTTTTTCAATTCCTTTCCTGGAAAAGATTCTTATATCCACGACTACGCCTGAAACTCCGGGCGGCACCCTTAACGACGTGTCTTTTACTTCCTTGGCTTTTTCTCCGAATATAGCTCTTAGAAGTTTTTCTTCAGGGGTTAGAACGGTTTCGCCTTTTGGCGTAACTTTTCCGACTAATATATCCTGAGCCTTAACCTCGGCGCCTATCCTGATAATTCCGTTCTCGTCGAGATTCTTTAAGGCATCTTCGCTTATATTGGGAATATCGGAAGTTATTTCTTCCTTGCCCGATTTTGTTTCTCTGCATGCTACTTCAAACTCTTCAATATGAATGGACGTAAAAGCGTCTTCGTGCAATAATTTCTCGCTTACTAATATAGAATCTTCAAAATTATAACCGTTCCATGGCATAAAAGCCACGAGGACATTATGTCCGAGAGCTAATTCTCCGTCTTTAGTCGAAGTTCCGTCCGCAATTATCTGGCCGGAAACTACTTTTTGTCCAGCCTTTACTAAAGGTCTTTGATTTAGACACGTATTTTGATTAGATCTTTGAAATTTAACAAGATCGTATTCATAATTAATTCCGTCGCCGTCGCTTGAATCGGCGCCGTCTGAGGTCACTATAATTTTAGTGGAATCTACAAAGCTGACAGTGCCGGTTTGGTTTGCCGTTATGCAGACTCCTGAATCTTTAGCTACTATTTTCTCTATTCCGGTTCCTATAAGAGGCGGATCAGGCATCAATAAAGGCACGGCTTGTCTTTGCATATTCGAACCC
>JAJYZM010000260.1 GCA_021799935.1 bacterium
TACCAGGCTTATGGACCTCCTGATTCCCATAGGAAAGGGGCAGAGGGGGCTTATAGTCGCCCCTCCGAGAACCGGAAAAACAATGCTGTTGAAAGACATCGCCCATGCTATAAATACCAACCATAAAGAAATTTTCCTTATGGTTCTCCTGATAGACGAAAGACCGGAAGAGGTTACGGATATGCAAAGGTCGGTTAACGGCGAAGTAATCAGTTCCACTTTCGACGAACCGCCCCAGAGACATATACAGATTGCGGAAATAGTTATAGAAAAAGCAAAAAGATTAGTAGAAACCGGCAAAGACGTCGTTATATTATTAGATTCTATTACCAGGCTCGCGCGGGCATACAACGTTACTATTCCGTCTTCGGGAAAAGTATTATCGGGCGGGGTGGACTCGAACGCCCTACATAAACCGAAAAGATTTTTCGGCGCGGCAAGGAACATCGAAGAGGGAGGCAGTCTTACCATAATTGCTACGGCTTTAATCGATACCGGTTCAAGAATGGACGAGGTAATTTTCGAAGAATTTAAAGGAACCGGAAATCTTGAAGTTAATTTAGACAGAAAATTATCGGAAAAAAGGATTTTTCCGGCTATAGATATTAATAAGTCGGGCACCCGAAAAGAAGAGCTTCTCGTCGATAAGGACCATCTGAAAAAAATCTGGATATTGAGAAAAGTTTTATCCGGCATGGATACCACGGACGCAATGGAATTTTTAATAGACAAAATAAAAAATACCAAATCCAACGCAGATTTTTTAAATCTGATGAACCAGTAATTTATTATATGGACGGAATTCAATTCCGTCCATATAATAAAAAAAACGGCAAATATGTTATTATTATATTTATGTCAAACGAAAATATTAATCTGCCGCTAGATACTTCGGAAATTTTAGATACTATCAACGACGGCGTTATAGTTATCGACGAAAATTATAAAATAGTCTATGCAAATAAACGCTTTTTGGACGATGCGGGAACTCCGTCCTCCGAAGTAATAGGCGGTTATTGCTATAAAGTAAGCCATTTCAGGGACGAACCGTGCGATCCTCTTTTGGAATCCTGCTCCATAGAAGAGGTAATTAAAAAAGGCAAAACCGTTAAAGTCATACACGGTCATTACGGACCGCAAAATCGGGAAATGGCGGTAGAAATAAATTCTTCGCCTTTTTACGACGCCTCGACGGGAAAAAAATATGCCGTAGAGGTTTTAAGGTGTCTGGGAAACGGTTCTAACGCCCATATGAAATTCAATCTTTCGCAGAGACTTTCCGAAGTAGGTCTTTTAGCGGAAGGCGTTGCTCATGAAATAAACAATCCGCTGAATAATATTCTCGCGTCGATAGATATGATAAAAATGTGCGCGGACAGCAGCGGCCTTACCCAGAACGCGGCTCTCGCAAACGTAATGAAGGAAGGCGGATGCGATATAAAAAAATATTTCGATTTAATGAAGCAGGAAATCGAAAGATGCAAAGATATTACAAAAAAACTCCTTATATTATCGAGCCCCGTTTCAAATTCTACCGATATAGTAAACGTCAATAATTCGCTGGAAGAAAGTCTTGCCCTTCTGTACTTTACCGCAAACAAAAGAAATATTATGATAAAGAAAAACCTTGCCGCGAATATTCCTTTAATAAGTTTTTCCGAAGCCGGTTTAAGGCAGGTTCTATTAAATATAGGGCTTAATGCCATACAGGCCGTCGATGAAAATTCGGGGATAGTTTATTTTATAACCAAAAAAATCAAGGAATATATTTATATAATAATAATAGATAACGGCCACGGTATCGCGCAGGAAGATATCAAAAGGATATTCGACCCGTTTTTTTCTAAAAGTAAAAATTCGGCAGGCACCGGACTCGGACTATCTATATCCTTGAGCATAATTAAATCTCTCGGAGGTTCTATAGAAGTCAGGTCCAAAAAGGATATCGGCACGAAATTCATCGTAAAAGTTCCGGTAAAACGAAACTTTTCCGAAAATAAAATTAAATAAAATTTTTTTATTACTATGGAAAACAATTCTATTTCTATACTTGTTGTTGACGACGATATAAATTACAGGACCATTCTTTGCGACTATTTAAAAAGCGAAGGTTACGACGCGACGTCCGCCGGTTCCGCCGAAGAGGCTATAAATAAATTGGAGAAAGATTTTTTCAATATTATAATATCCGATTTGAAATTACCGGGGAAATCGGGAATAGACCTGTTAAATACGGTTAAATCCAGGTCTAAAGATGCTGAAATGATTATTCTGACGGCTTTCGGAAGCGTCGATTCCGCCGTTGCGGCTTTAAAAATGGGAGCGTGCGACTATTTAGTTAAGCCGTTAAGCTTAGAAGAACTAAGCATAACGATAAAAAGGCTTATCGAGAAAATTAATCTTAAAAATTATGCATCTTATTTTAAAAGGGAAATTTTTAAGAGATTTTTTATAGGAAAATCGAAAGCGGCGGCTAAGGTCATAGAAGATATTACCGTTGCCGCAAAATCGAACCTGAACGTCCTTATTTACGGAGAGTCCGGCACCGGTAAAGAGCTCAGCGCGAATCTGCTCCACAGGCTTTCTTCTAGGAGGGATAATCCTTTTATCATAGTAGATTCATGTAATCTTTCCGAAAACCTTTTCGAATCCGAATTGTTCGGGCACGAAAGAGGTTCTTTTACGGGAGCCGACGTCCTCAAAAAAGGATTGCTGGAATATGCCGACAAGGGAACGCTTTTCATAGACGAAATTGGAGAAGTCAGCGGCATAATACAGAGCAAGCTTCTAAGGATAATAGACACCAAGAGTTTCAGAAGAGTCGGTTCTTCCAAGAATCTTTTTATAGATACCAGAATTATAACGGCGACAAATAAAAATCTTAAAAAAATGGTTGACGACGGCCATTTCAGGGGGGACCTGTTTTACAGGATAAGCGGGTTTACGATAGAACTTCCGCCTTTAAGAGAAAGAAAAGAAGATATCCCCCATCTAGCGCATTATTTTATGACTAAAGAAAATAAGGTTCAATTTTCAAAGCCCA
>JAJYZM010000261.1 GCA_021799935.1 bacterium
ATTACCCCGGATGTTCGCTTAAAGGAACGTCGTTCGAATATGAAGTATCTTTATTAAAGATACTCGAGGTTCTAAACATGGAGATAAAGGAAATACCGGACTGGAACTGTTGCGGAGCTTCCGCTGCACACAGCATAAATCATAATTTGTCCGTTGCTCTCCCCGCAAGGAATCTTGCGATAGCTGAAAAAGACGGATACGAATCCGTTCTTGCGCCGTGCGCGGCTTGTTCAAACAGGCTTAAAAACGCCGATTACGAATTAAAAAACGACGATATTCTTAAAAAGAAAATAACGGATTCTTTAGAAATGCCTTATAATGCCGAAATGAGCATTAACAATATGCTAGAATTTCTTATCGGCGTAGTAGGGAAAGATAAAATAAAATCTATGGTTAAAAAGCCTTTATCCGGAATTAAGGTTGCCTCGTATTACGGATGCCTGTTAGTAAGGCCTCCCAAAGTTATGCAGTTCGACGACCCCGAAAATCCGGTTACTATGGATGAATTGGTTGCGCTTACGGGAGCAGAACCCGTGGATTATTCTTTTAAAACGGAATGTTGCGGGGCGATTAATTCCCTTTCCAAACCGGACGTGGTCATGGCTTTAACCGGAAACATATTGTACGATATTAAAAAAAACGGAGCAGACCTTGTCGTAGTAGCATGCCCGCTCTGCCATTCCAATTTAGACGTGAGGCAGAGGGAAATAGAAAGAAAATATGACGAAAAACTTGGGTTGCCCGTTCTTTTTATAACGGAGCTGTTAGGCCTTTCTTTTGGAATAGACCCCAAAGACCTTGCAATAGACGGACATATGGTCGCCGCCGACAGGGTTTTAAAAAAGATAAAAGAGTTAACTAACCAACAATAGATTAAGATATAACTAAAAATTTGTCATTGTTAGCATAGCGAAACAATCTTGTTGTACGTAGTACGTAAGCAATTAAAATCAAAATAGAGCGATATACGAGGTATATATTATGGCAAGAATAGGCGTATTTGTTTGCTGGTGCGGTTCCAACATAGCCGGAACGGTCGATGTCGAGAAGGTCAGAGAAGAAGCAGCTAAAATTCCGGGAGTGGTCAGTGCGTTAGATTACAAATACATGTGTTCCGACCCCGGCCAGAACAGTTTGAGAAATATAATAAAAGAGAAGAATTTGACGGGCATCGTTCTTGCGGCCTGCTCGCCACATATGCACGAAAATACATTCAGAAAGGCTGCCGCAAAGGAAGGTTTAAATCCTTATTTCGTCGAGATAGCCAATATAAGGGAACAGGTTTCGTGGGTTCACGAAGACAAAGAAAGGGCAACCGCAAAAGCCGTAGATTTGATGAAAATGATGGTCGAGAAGGTTAAAAGAGACAGGCCTATCGAAGACGTCAGAGTTCCTTTAAATAAAAAAGCTTTAGTTATCGGCGGCGGAATTTCCGGGATACAAGCGGCTCTCGATATCGCCAACGGCGGAGTGGAGGTTCTGCTTGTCGAAAAAGAACCTTCGATAGGCGGAAGAATGATACAGCTTGACGAAACCTTCCCCACCCTTGACTGTTCAAGCTGTATAATGACTCCTAAAATGGTAGAAGCAAACCAGCACCCGAATATAAAATTATATACATATTCGGAGGTTGAAGATATTTCCGGATATATTGGGAATTTTAAGATAAAAATAAAGAAAAAGGCGAGAAGCGTAGTCGAAAAAGACTGCACCGGATGCGGCGAATGCTGGAATGCCTGTCCGATGCATAAAAACGTCAAAAGCGAATTTAACGTAAACCTTTCCGAAAGGACTGCTATATACGTTCCGTTTCCTCAGGCGGTCCCGCTTGTTCCGGTGCTTGACCGTTCCGTCTGCCTTCATTATAAAAAAGGCGGTAAATGCCAGAAATGCTTCGATGCTTGCGGACCTAAGTGTATAGATTTCAGCCTTCAGGATGAAATTATAGAAGAAACGGTAGGCGCAATAGTCGCCTCGACGGGATACGACCTTATGGATACTTCTATGTACGGCGAATACGGTTACGGAAAATATAAAGACGTAATATCGGGTTTGCAGTTTGAAAGGCTTCTATCAGCTTCGGGTCCCACCGAAGGCGTTATTAAAAGGCCTTCCGACGGAAAAACGCCGCAAACTATTGTTTTCGTTCAGTGCGTAGGTTCGAGAGATCCGGAAAAAGGCGTCCCCTATTGTTCAAAAGTGTGCTGTATGTACACGGCAAAACATGCTAAATTATTTGCCCACAAGGTTCACGGTTCCCAGAGTTATGTTTTCTATATCGATATAAGGTCAACAAGCAAGGGGTACGAAGAGTTCGTCAGGGGCACTATGGAACAGGACGGCGCAATTTATTTGAGAGGCAGGGTATCTAAAATATATGAGGACGAAGGAAAACTTATCGTTAAAGGCGCGGACACCCTTTCGGGAAATCAGGTAGAGATAGCCGCCGATATGGTCGTTCTTGCTACCGGCGTAATACCGAAAAAAGGTTCCGACAAACTTGCCCAGATGCTTGGGATTTCGTATGATAAATACGGGTTTTTCACGGAATCGCATCCTAAGCTTCGTCCGGCGGAGTCTTCTACTGCCGGTATTTTTCTTGCCGGAATGGCGCAGGGACCAAGGGATATTCCAGAATCCGTCGTTTCAGGTTCTGCGGCCGCATCTAAAATATTAGGGCTTTTTTCGAAGAACGAATACGAGGTCGAAGGAACCATAGCGAACGTCAACGAAGCGACTTGCGTTGCATGTTTTTACTGTCAGAGAGTATGCGCTTACAATGCTATAAGCAAAAAAGAAATTAAAGACAGGAGCGGAAAACTCATAAAGGTAGTAGCAAACGTTAATCCGGGGCTTTGCACCGGATGCGGGGCATGCGTAAATGCCTGTTTCTCTAAGTCTATCGACGTTAAAGGGTTTATGGATGACCAGATATATGCCGAAATTAAGGCTTTAGCGGTATAAAAAATACTAAACAAAATAAGGAGTTTTTCGGAAATGGAAGATAAAGATGTAAGAAA
>JAJYZM010000262.1 GCA_021799935.1 bacterium
ATAATCATAGAGGCTTTTGCCGCCGGGCGTTAATATTTTAATAATAAAAACAGGCTTGCATTCTTTTCCGCCGTTAGCAAAAGCTGCATACGCGTCGGTCAAATCTATGAGCCGGACGCTTGAAGAACCCAAAGCCATAGTTAAATTTTTAACTACGTTATGTATCCCCATTTCATCGGCTAAATGCGCAACTTTATCTACGCCTACTTTTTGCAGAAGTTTAACGGCTACGACGTCTATTGAATGCGCAAGTCCTATAAGCAGTGTCGTTGGTCCGGTAAATCTTCTCGAAAAATTATGAGGCTTGTAATATTTCCCGGGCACCCCGGTAGGATATATTACGGGGGTGTTGTTTATAATCGAAGAAGGGGTATAGCCTAAGGTCAGGGCCTCCGCATAAACTATGGGCTTAAAAGCCGAACCGGTCTGCCTTTTTGCATAAAGCGCCCTGTTAAACTGAGTCTGGCTGAAGCTGTACCCGCCGACCATAGCTTTTACAAATCCGTTTTGCGGGTCTATAGAAATCAAAGCTCCTTCTATAACGTTTTTTTCCTCTAAAGAAAAAACCGGCGTCCCGTTATTAACGTAACCGTCGAATTTAACGAGTATTTCGTAGCCGGGCTTTAAAACCTGGCCGACGTTGCCGATTGTCCTGTATGTAAAATAAACATAACGCTGGAAATGCGAAGCCCACTTCATATTGGACACGGGCAGAAGACCTCTAAATTTCCCGACCGAAACAAAAGCAGTCTGACCGTCTTTGGAAATTCCGGTAACGAAACCTTTATAGATGCCGCCTTCGTATAAATAATTTATAAGGCTTTTTTCTTCGTTAATTTTATTCTGCATTTCCCCGTAGCTAAGCTTTTTTAAAGGCCCGGTGTAGCCGTATTCATGGGAAAGATTTGTTAAGCCGGTCTTTACGGCTTTATCGGCATACCGCTGCGCCCTTGCGCTTAAAGCCGCATATATCCTGAGTCCGCCTTCTTTATAAACGGGCTTGCCGTATTTATTTATAATATCCTGTTTAATGTAAGCAAGGTAATAAGGGGCGACACCGTAATATTTAAAGAAATTATGAAAAACAAGCTTAGTGCCGTAAGCAGTTTCAGCCTGAGCTTTCGATATGAATCCGTCGTTTGCCATCTGCTCCAGAACATATTTCTGCCTTCTTTTGGCGTCTTTAAGATGAATATAGGGGTCTAAAAACGACGGCGCCTGCGGAAGACCGCCTAGCATAGCCGCCTGGGCAAGGTTAAGCTTCCAAACGGGAACTCCGAAATACGTAAGGGAAGCCGCCTGTATTCCATAAGCATTGTTCCCTAGATAAATCTGGTTTAGATAAATATCTAAAATATCGTTTTTAGATAAATTGTCGGCAACCCTATATGCCAGAATAGCCTCGCGCAGTTTCCAGATATACGACCTTTCATAAGGAACGAGGAGGGTTTTTGCAACCTGCTGCGTTATCGTGGAACCGCCTTCGACGATATGTCCCGCCAAAAGATTTACGATAAAAGCTCTCGCTATGGCTTTGTAATCGAGCGGGCCCTGATTGTAAAAATTTTTATCTTCCGCCGCTAAAAAAGCCTCTCTTACCTGCAGAGGAATATCGGAAAAAGGAACGACCTCCCTGTTTACCGAACCTAAATAACCCACTAATTTCCCGCTTGCCGAATATACGTAATTAACTTCTTTGGGATGGTAGTCCTTGAGGGAAACAATATTGGGAACGGAAGAAGCGAGCAAATAATATAATACGGTAAAAATTATTACGGGGGCAAAAATTAAGATAAAAAGTCCGGCAAAAATTATTTTTACTAATTTATTCTTTCCTTTTTTCGGTTTATTCGAATTATTTCTGCTTGCGCTTTTATTATTTTTATTGTTTATAGGCATATATTTTATAAATTAATTACCGGCATATTAAATTTTTTGCACATTTTTATATTATACAATATTAATTTTAACTTTGAAAGTTCGAAGCGGATTGAACGGAAATGTTTTTATTATTCGAGGGTAATCGAAGGCGAAGCCTCTTTTTCTTTAGCGCTCTTCGAGCCTTTCAGCAGGAAAATAACCGGTATAGAAACGGCAAAACATACCGCCATAAATATAAAAGCTAAATTAAACGCAATCATCGTGGATTGCTGCGTAACCATCCCGTTAATTAAGGCAAGAACTTTTTTGACGGGGGGATAAAATACGAATGAATGCGTAATTTCGGCGGCTCTCCGTAGAGACAGCATCGTTTGCGTATTGACGCTTATATTTTCGGCAAGCACGGAATGAGCCATCTGGGTATTGTTATCTATCATCGTAGCAAGTATAGCGATGCCGATAGAACCGGCAACCTGCCTTATTAAATTAAATAAACCGGCGCCGTCTATTTTATATCTGTTTTCAAGGGTGATTAACGAAGACGTCATAAGGGAAACTATGATTAACCCGAAACCCAAACCCTGTGTAAACTGGGGCCAAAAAACGTCCCAGAATCCCATATTAAGACTCATAGAGCCTATCTGAATCGAAGATATAATAGATAAAATAAATCCTATAAAAACTAAAATTTTTGGACCTACTTTATTAAACAGCCTTCCTGTCAAAGGCATGCTTATAACCATCGCAAGACCCCTAGACATTATCGCAATGCCTGCATCGTATGCGGAATACCCCATTATTTTCTGCAGAAACATCGGCAGAAGAAAAAGGCTCCCGAATATTCCGAGGCTGAATACCATAGACAAAAAAGAGTTAGCCGATAAATTGATATCTTTTAAAACTTTAATGTTAACCGCGGGATTTTCCGCTATAAGTTCCGTTACGACGAAAAGTATTGAAGCTATTACCGATATTATAGTCAAATTCACGATATAGCTCGAAGAAAACCAGTTTTTATACTGTCCGTCGGTTAAAACTATCTGCATTGCCCCAAGACCTACGGTCAGAAAAATTATTCCGAGCCAGTCAACTTTTCCTTTGAGCCTTTTCATTAAAGGATGGTCTTCTATTAT
>JAJYZM010000006.1 GCA_021799935.1 bacterium
AATTAATCCTATAATAATATATGCTTCTATATCTTTTCCAAGTATTAACTCGACTATAAAAGTAAATTCCAGCATCCATGCGACCGGATTCCAAAATTTTAAAAGAAAAATTACAAACGGATGTTTCTTTCGTTCTTTTATTGAGTTTAAGCCGTATTTTTTAATTAATTCTTCTGCTTCCGAAGACGATAATCCTTTAATTCCGGTATTCGAGTCCATTTTTAAATTTTAGATTAATTCGTTAAATTTATTTTAAATTTTGCTATAATAATAGAATAACGTTACGGGTTATTCTTAATTTTTATCGATATAACATTATATATTAATTACTTTATATGGGCAAATATAGGCAATAAATTCAGGAAAAATTATGGTTAAAATAAAAAGCGATAAAATTCCTGCCGCCGTTTCTTTTCTGGCAAGGTCCGGCACAGGCAAAACTACCCTGATAGTTAAAATTATAAAAATACTCTCAGGTAGAGGCTACAGGGTTTCTTCCGTCAAGCATACCGACCATGATTTTGAAGCGGATATTCCCGGCAAGGACTCGTGGAGGCATAAAAACGCCGGAGCATTTTCCACTATGCTTATTTCAAACGGCAAGGCGGCGTTTTTCAGCGATGTCGATTCGTCTTTCGATGCGGAAATAAAAACTATATTGCCTAAATATTTCGGCGGGTCGGATATCGTCATAATCGAAGGTTTTAAAGACCTGAAGATAAAAAGAATAGAACTGATGAGAAAGGATATAGACGGGGATTTGAAGCCGAGGTTTCAAAATGACGCCGGCCTTATTCTCGTGTGCGCAGACGAATTTATAAAAGATTTGGAAGTTCCGCAAATAAATATAAACGATTCCGAAAAAATCGCCGATTTTATAGAAAATAATATTATTAAGGCAATTTAATGGGCAAAATTAATTTAGGGCAGTTTATTCTTGCCCCTATGGCCGGGATAACGGGATTTCCTTTCAGGAAAACCGCCCTTAAATACGGCGCCGATTTTTCTTTTACGGAAATGATAAGCGCGGCAGGTTTTTTGCATAACGACAGAGGAACTCTGGAACTGCTGGAAACCGGAAGAGATATCGACAAAACCGGAATTCAGCTTTTCGGAAGCGAGCCCGGCATGCTTGCCCTGGCGGCTAAAAAAGCCGAAGATAAAGGATTCAGGGTTATAGACGTGAATATGGGCTGTCCCGTTAAAAAGGTGGTGAAGACGGGCGCAGGCAGCGCTATATTAAAAGACGCAAGGGGATTTTCCCTTATAGCCGAATCCGTCAGAAACGCATTGAAAAATTCTATGTTTACGATAAAAATCAGAAGCGGATACGACGAAAATTCGGTTAATTTTTTGGAAATAGGCAAAATAGCCGAGTTAAACGGCGTCGATGCCGTTTTTTTTCATCCGAGAACCAGGTCGATTATGTTTGGAGGGGCGGCAGACCATTCTTTAACTAAAAAACTTAAAGAAGAGATTGCTATTCCCGTATATGCAAGCGGCGATATTTTTACGGCTGACGATGCGGCAGATATAAAAAATTATACCGGAGCCGACGGAATTATGTTTGCGAGAGGGGCTATAGGCAAGCCATGGGTATTTGCCGAGGGGAAAAATAATCATACGCATACGGATATAAATCTAAAAATAGACATAATCATAGAGCTGATGGAAGAAATAAGTTTATTTTACGGCAGGGAAAGAGGGCATAATCTTATAAGGCCCCATCTTTATAGCTTTTTAAAAGGATTTAAAGGCTCAAAGGGATTAAGATGTATGGTTAATAACGCGAAAACCGAAAAAGAAATATTGGAAATTTTAAATATATTAAAAACGGCGGACGATGAATATACTCGGCTTGATTGAAAAGTTTTTGAACCGCGGGGACGCCCTTATATCCGTCAATCCCGATTTTTGCGTCAGGCTTAAAACCCCTATGGCGGGCTGTTACGAATGTATAGACAGATGCCCTGATTTATCGATAAAAATAACCGATAACGATATAAAAATTCTAGAAAACTGCACTAATTGCAACGCCTGCCTTTATATATGCCCGAATTCGGTTTTTCACGTTAAAAATAATGCTTTGGAAGAGCGGAACGTCAAACAGGCGCCTGACGGCAATGTTTATTATTTTTGTTCGAAAATAGAAAATAAAGAAGTTGCTAATAAGACAGAATGCCTTTACGGTATCGAAGACATAGACATCGTATCTCTTATAAAAAAAGGAAATAAAATATTTTTTATAGCGGGAGGCTGTAAATCCTGCAAATTAAAGTATCTTCATAATAAAAAATTAAAGAGGGTTAACGAAATAAAAAAATTTTTAAATAAGGAAAATGCTTTTACGGAAATTAATATTAACGATTTCGATTACGGCGTTTTTTTGGAAGAACAAGTCGCGGATAACCCTGCCTGGTCAATAAAAAATAAAAAAAATAAAAACGGCGAATCGGGTAAAGACGGAAAATGCAATCAAGAAGCCGAAGCTCTTAACAGAAGAGATTTTTTTAAAAATTCTATCAAAGCAGTTAAAAATAATGCAAAAAAAATAATAGAGGATGTTTCCGTAGAAGATTTGCCGCTATCCGAACTTTATTCGGAATATATAGATGCCGGAGTTCAAGGCGGAAAAAAAATAAATAAACTGCTCATAGAGAGGCAGAAAAAAATATACCTGTTTTTGAAATATAATGAAGAGATACTGCCTATACTGAACGTCAGACTGCCCGTATTAAACGGAAATTGCGTTTTTTGTTCAAACTGTTGGGAATTGTGCCCTACCGGCGCTTTGACGTTTAAAATGGATAAAATATTTCTCGAACCGTTTTTGTGCACCGGCTGTAATTTATGCAAAGATATATGCAGTTTCAGGGCGGTAAAAATGTATAAGGCAAAAAACTTGAAAGATATTTCGGGCGAGAAAGTTTTGCTTGAACAGCCTAAGGATGAAAGATTATAAACTGCTTAGCATATTATAAATTTTTAATAAATTTTAATATGTGATTAAAGTCATATATTAATCTAGTTCATTATATTATAATTTAAATAAAAACAATCAATCAAATAAATTTAAAATTACCCTATTATTTACGGCTATGGAAAACAAAGAAGAGAAAAAAGAATATTGCGTATCGATAACTGAAGAAGACGTCAGGAAAGCATTTGAAAAACACAAAACATACTTGGACATATCATTAGACGACTTCTTGAAAATTTACAAGGATGCTTTCAAGCTTGCTATAGAAAGGGTTAACGGCGTGACCGTCGGCGAGATTATGCCTAAAAAATTTATTTCGGTATCGGAGGATTCCGATATAAATTCGGCAATAGATCTGCTTGCGGAAAACGGAGTGACCTGCGCTCCCGTAGTTAACGATGACAATATAGTTACAGGTTTCATTTCTGATTCCGATATTTTAACAAGCGCAGGAGCGGTAAAAAAACATATTTTTAGAGATGTAATTAGGCATCTTATCGGCGAACCGACCCCGCATCTTCACGGGACGATAGACGCAAAAAAAATTAAAGATATAATGACGTCGCCGGCAATTGTCGTGTCATTAGATAACAGTATAAAGAAGGCTGCGGAAATATTTAACGAGAAGAGAATAAAAAGGATGCCTGTTATAAATAAAGACGGAAAACTGGAAGGAGTAATATCGACGACAGATATAATAAAATATATCGGAAAATAACGTTAAATTATAACTTTAATAATTAAACTAAACTATTCTCGGGTATTTTAAAAATGTGGTTTAAAGAATATATAAAAAGAATGAGAGGCGGAGGACAGAATTCGACGACGGTCAATTTTCATGTAATTTTTTGGTCGGGACTCGCTTCTATAATAGGCATAGGAACGGTTGCTTATATATCCGCAAAATTTTTCAATCCGTACGACTTGACTTTACTCATAGGTTCTTTCGGCGCTTCAGCGGTGCTTATATACGGCGCTATAAAAACCCCTCTCGCACAGCCGAGAAATCTTATGGGCGGACATATTCTTTCGGGTTTTGTAGGAGTCGCAAGCTATAAACTGCTCGGCCATATAAATATGCCTTTAGCTGCAGCAGTAGCGGTTTCATTCGCTATTATGCTTATGCATGCGACTAAAACGCTTCACCCTCCGGGAGGCGCTACTTCTTTAATAGCGGTAATCGGCGGCAAAGGGATATACAAGCTCGGTTTTCTTTATCCGCTAATGCCGGTAGGCTTAGGCGCATTTATACTTTTAATAGTAGCGGTTATAGTAAATAATCTTTCTAAACATGGAAGCTATCCGGAATACTGGTGGTAGTTCTCATGTAGTTGTGAATGTTTATAGTAATACTGCAAGCAGCGGGACAACAACATTGAGTTTAACAGGTTTGACTACAATAGCCAATACCAGCTCTGGATTTAACTCAGGCACTACTCTAACGCCTGTTATTGCACTATTGACTAATACTTTTAACCAAAACGGCGTCCTCACCGCCAATTTAGGAAGTATCGACACGGCTAACGGAAGCACAAGCCTTTTTAATAACGTAGCCGTTCCAAACGCGAATTATTTGTATTATACCGACAACATAGGCAATATTTACGTATGCGATAATTCTTCTTCGACCCCAAGTTGCTCTGAAGCCGAGCCTGCTTCTTCATTTTTGCCTTCCGGATATTCGGTAAATAATGGACAAGAAAGTTTATTTTTTATAGGCAATACATTATATGCCAATGCCGTGCTGACCTCAACGTCAGGATATACTAATTATTTATTCCCTTTTACAATTAACAGTAATGGCTCATTAACTTTAGATTCTGGCAATGAAATAATAGGCGGCACAGGCACATCGGCAACAAGTTATTTCGGAAGCATTTACACCTTTTATCCTTATAATTATATTTTTTCTTCCTCTGTCGCAACTATCGGCAATACAATAGAAGCATATTCTGTAGATCCATCTACCGGATTAGTTGCTGTAGTAAGTAATCCCGTAAGTTCTACGGAAGTTGAAAACGCAGGAGATTCTTATTTGGGAGACGGAGATATAATAACGTTGGATTACAGCAACTCTGCAGGCACATTAAATAACTACTTAGAAAATAACGGCAGTTTTAATCTTGACGGCAGTACGGCATTAAATGGAATAGAAATGTTGGATGGAGTTCTTAATTTTCCATTTACTGCATTATCTCAAGTGAATCCGGATGAAAATTATATGACATCAGTTTACTGTAACGAATTTGAAAATGTCTGCAATAACGAACCTCCTATAACAGCTTATATAGACGGTTATGCCGGTACCGCAAACGCAAAAAGTATTTATGGAATACAAATAGGCTCTAATAGTTTGTCTGCTATGAATAGCGGAAATGCCATAGCTTCCTATATAACTGGCACATCCACTGTGGTTAATTATGCAGTAGAAATTTATGAGTTTTTCCCTTCAGGATATCCGAGCGCCGAAGAAAATGGAATTGCTAGTGAAATGAACGCATATTCTTTTTAAAAAAAAGGAAAGGCGTCTGATTTATTACTTTATCGCTCCCGACTGCGTTTGACGCTGTCGGGAGTTTTCGTCTCGCTGCAATAAATAATTAAGAGGCATAATATTAGTTAAATTTTATATTTTCCTTGACTCAGGTAAATAAAAACGATAAAATTTACTTATGGCAAGGAAAGAATATGAATAAATATCGAAATATAAATCAAAACAGAAACTGCAATAAATCGTTAAACTCAAACGGCGGTTTTACTTTAATCGAACTTTTGATAGTTCTGGTAATTATCGCCATCCTTGCAACCATAATAGTTCCCAGGATAATGTTTGCGCCGCACAAAGCTAAAGAAACGGCCGCAGTGGCCCAGATTAAAAATTTTGAAACGGCGCTTGCGCTGTACAAACTTCAGAATGGAAACTATCCTACGACTGCGCAAGGCTTGGAGGCGCTTGCTAAAAAACCCGATATTCCTCCAATTCCCAAACATTATCAAAAAGGCGGATATTTGAGCCATATTCCGGATGACCCTTGGGGCAACAAGTATATTTACATGTCGCCATCCAAACATGGAGCATATGCCATAATATCGTACGGACCTACCGGAGCGCCCGGCGGTAAAGGAAAAGATGCTCCCATAAAAAGTTGGAAGATAAAATAAGGCAAATAAAAATAAAACTAGACAAAATCTTTATATATAATATGTATGCCTATTTTTAGCTATACCGGTTTAAATGCAAAAGGTTCAAAAGCTAAAGGTTTTATAGAATCAGGTAACAAACAGGAAGCGCTTTTTGCATTAAAAGAAAAAGGCGTATATGCAACCGATATCGTTTTATCGAAAGGTTTGTCAGAAAAAGCGTCGGTCGGTTCCGTGCCCCATAATGATACAAATAATATAAATATTAACGAAACAGAAGCTGAAATAGCATCATCGATATCGCTAAGACCGTCAAGAACATCAAAATTCTCCGCATCTTCTTCACTTCATACATCTCCTTTATCTCCGACTTCTGCTCCAGATATAAAAATTAATTCAATATTTAAAATATCTTTAAAAGATACTATAATTAAATTATCAAATACCAAAATAGAAAAAAAACCTTCCCAGGCCGATATAATAATGTTTTTTAAGGAACTTTACTCCCTTATAAATTCAGGGATACCTCTATACGATGCCATTTATGAGCAGAAAAGCGACGTAAAAAACCATTATTTTAAGAAAATATTGTCGGAAATCTCTTTAAGCATTAAAGAAGGCAAGTCGTTTTCCGACTGTTTGTCAGTTTATCCGTCTGTTTTTCCAAGCCTGATAGTTTCCTCGGTAAAGGCAGGCGAAGAATCCGGGTTTCTTGCGCCAGTCCTAAACAAGATTGCCGCATATTCGGAAGAAAAATACAATACCGTAAAAAAAATCAAAGCGTCTCTTATATATCCGCTGATAATGACCGTCGTAGGATTTCTGATTTTATTTTATATAGTAGTATATGTCGTTCCGATTATTTCCAAAATTTTTAAATCTATGCATCACGTCCTTCCTTTGCCGACAAGAATAGTTTTGTTCGGCAGTTTTTTGTTTTCCCACTATCTTATATTATTTTTGTTATTAATTTTGGCTGTTTATATATTTTTTAAAAAATATATAAATACTGCAAAAGGCAGGCGCAATATCGACGGAATTCTCTTAAAAATTCCCGTTGCCGGAAAATTTATAGTATTAAACGAAGTAAACTTGTTTTCGCAGAGCCTTTCGATGCTATTAACCAGCGGTATAAACTTAAACAGGGCGATATCGATAGCTTCGTCGAATTTTCGGAATACCCTGCTTAAAGAGGCAATTTTAGACGCCAATAAAAGCCTTGAGGAGGGGAACGGCTTATCCGGTCCGCTTTACAAATCGAATCTTTATCCGCCGATTTTTTTAAAAATGGTAAAAGCGGGGGAGAAGAGTTCGAATATCGAAGAAATGCTTCTAACGGCGTCAAATATAATGAAAAGCGAAATAGATTTTTATATAATATCTTTAACGTCGGCATTAGAGCCGGCTATGGTTATATTTATGGGACTTATGGTCGGGTTTATAGTAATATCTATAATGCTTCCTATTTTTGAAATGAGTTCCCTGATAAATAAATAAAAAGAAAAAATAAAATGAAAGATAAAATATTCTTAAAAGTCTTATATAAACTTGCATATTTTCTTATATTTCTTTTTTTTCTAATTATACTTACGTTTATTTTTTTTCCGTACGGCAGGCTTAAAAAGCCTATAGAACTCTCAATTTACGATAATTACGGCTTGAAAGCCGCTATAAAATCTATTTCGCCTTCCGTTTTTTTCGGTTTAAATTTAACAGGAGTTAAAATTTATGCCCCTTCTTCTATAGGCGTTAAAAATAAAAACGATATTGCATATATAAAAAATATTTATATAAAGAATATTATTGCAACCGGGGCGGATTATTTGCTTTTCAAAGGCATTCCCGTTAATCTAAGTTTTGACGGCGTTAAAATAAATTCAATTAAAAAAGGTTTTATAAATATCCCGGCGCTAAATCTTAAAAGCTTAAAAACCGAGCTATATATTAAAAACGATTTAATAAGCGGAAAGCTCCGGTTTACCGGAAATATTACAGGCAGTTTAAATATAAAAAGCGCTCAAATAAAGCCTATATTTAAGATAAATAATGGAGTTTTCAAAGTTAAACCCGATAAATCCGTTTACGGCAAGTTTTCGACGCTTTTTACTACAATGTTTAAAAAAGGTAAAGACGGTTATTTCGTTTACGATATAAATAATTTATTGCTTTGAACAGAACATTCAAAAACGGCGCAATCGGTTTAACAAGTTTAAGCGGTTTCACTTTATTGGAACTTCTGATAGTTTTAATAATAGTTTCCGTTATGCTCGCCATTACATATCCTTTAATAACCAATTTTATACTTTATCCGGGTTCCGGCAAAGATTTTAACAAAACAGCTAAGATATTGAAATATCTGATGAATAAACGTTATTCGGAAAATAAATTTCCAGCGGCGTTTATAAAATTCGATTTTAAAAAAAATATGATGGAAATTTATTATAAAAAAAACTTAACGCTTAAACCTTTAAAAAAATTAAAAATATATAAGATTTTATACAAGAATATCCGCCTATATAAAATCGAAACGAAGGGAAAGACTTATCAAAAAGGGAATATATTCGAGGAAATTTCCAAAAATTATGTTTCCCCGCCTTTTAAAATATTTTTTAATTTCGGAAAAGGCAAAAAAGCGTTAAGTTTAAACGTAGATACGTATGCGGGTAAAATTATCGCGCAGTAGATTTTTTAAGAAATGAACTCATATATTTTATATTTGCCTACGTTTATGTAATAGAGCGATTTTATATGCGTTCTTCCGCTCTTATACCGTCCGTAAGATTTAATTAGGTAAATATTAGAAGTTATTTCTATCTGGTTTGCTATAGATTGAAGAATAGAGGGATTAAACCCTGGAACGTCGGAAAGGGTAGATACGGAAGTTAAAGGATTTAAGGTTCTGTAATTTGCTAATTCCTGCGCAGAGCTTTCGCTTATCATTGGGCTCAGAGATTCTATCACCTGGTACGGGGCGGTGTTTATATCGATTAAACCTGAAGAATTGCAAGTTAAAAAATGTTTTAACATGAAATAATATTTGTATTTCATGTTATATACAAGCATTAAATCGCGGATGTTTAAAAAAGGATTTTTATATTCGCCGTTTAGAACCGGAATATTCGGGTTGGGAGATACCGGCGCAAAATACCCCTTAAAGGTTGAACCGGCGCCGCCGATGGCGCCGCCGTTTTCTTCGTCCCCGCTTGATCCTTTTCCGGCCGGGTTAAATTTTAATTCGAGCTGTTCATAATTCAACTGGTTTTTTTGCATAAAGGCAACGATATTTTCTAAAACTTTTGCAGGAATTCCAAGTATATAAAACAGCCTCTGCAATTCGGCATATTCCGTTTCATTTATCTGGTTATCGGAAAATACCAGTTGGTTAATATTAAATTTTGAATCGTTGTTTACTATCTCCATCTTTATATAGCCGCCCAGAATAGGGAATCCGTCTTGATATACGGCCGTTTTATTTAAAAGATTCTGATAAGTAAGAGGATTTGCGCCGTACTGCGAAATAAAAAACGTGGCAAGTTCTACTCCTGATTTAGCTATGTAATAAGATTTATTTTTGTATTTATAATTTGACGCATATTTAATATAATGTAAAGTATTGGAAAGAAAAGCCAGTATTATGGAACTTAAAAGCATCAATACGAGCAGTACGTATAAAAATGCAGAACCATTTATGTTTTTTATCGAACTTGGTACATATTTTTTTTCCATATTTTTGTTTTATTGTTCGTTTTGTATTTTGTTAATTTATTTGTTAAGACTAACAATATAAAATATCGTATAAAATGAAATAAAACAATAAAAAATTAATAAATATTGATTATATCACAATAATCGACTTTATATATTATGCGTCATACGCCTTATATGTATTATAATTTATTATATTTGATATTTATTAATTTTTTTGATAATGTTAATGATGTTTATGTAAATAATGACGTAAAAGATGGATATTAATTTATATTTAAAAGATTTAAAAAGCAGAAAGATTTTTTTATTAGGCGCATCGATTTTGCTCTTAATAATTGTATTTGTTTTTTTTATAATTTTACCGCTTATTTCTTTAATCGGTTTAAACTCGATAGCCGTTAAAAATCAGAAAGCTATATTAAATTATGTTTTAAAATATTCAACTAAAATAAATTCTATAAAATCAAAAGCGGCGGTTTCTGCCGGTTTTTCTGCCGCATCAGGAAAAAGCATTGGTATCGGCAAGGGCAAGGGTTATATGAAGTTTCTGTCTTCTCTTTTTCAACATTTTAAAATAAATAAGACGCAGGTGTTTAAATTGTATTCAAGATATTCTTCCGCAGGAAAAGCCGGCAAGGCTGGAGGCGGCGGTTCAAACGCCGCAGGGGGCGTAAATGCAAAACGGCCTAAGGAAACGGTTTTTATATCGCTTAAAGGTTTAAGCCTCGATCAGTGCGTAAATCTCATTTATGCGGTATCTCATTCGTCCGGCGAATATGGAGCCGATATTATCTCTATAAATATGAAAAAAAATTTTACTAACGGCAAACTTCTTAATCTAACTATTAATATAGTCAGGCGTTAAAGAAATAATGCCGTATAAAAATGGGAAAAACATTAAGCATAATATATAACGCTTTGTTGGCCATTATATTCCCGTTTTTTTTTGTAACGCTCTTCATTTTAAATCTTAATAAAAATAAAAAAAGCGAAGGCTACATTTATAAATTTTTCCCTGCCGCTTTCAAGCCTTTAAAAAAAACGGCTTTTCAAGAAGGCGTATGGATTCACGCCGTTTCGCTGGGGGAGATGAGGGCGGCGGTAAATTTTATCGATTTACTGCGGTCGGAATACGGCAAGAAAATCTATCTTTCCGCTACCACCAAAACGGGTTTCGATTTTGCGGATAATCTTTATAGAAGCAATGATGACGTATTAACGTTTTATTTTCCTTACGATTTTCTTTTTTCCGTCCGCGGTATTTTGAAACTGATAAAGCCGTCTTTGTTTATTTCTGTAGAAACGGAAATATGGCCTAATTTATTTAATATTCTTAATAAAAAAAATATTCCTATATCGTTAATAAACGCAAGAATATCGGAAAAGTCTTATAAAAATTATATCCGTTTCAGATTCTTTTTCGGCTATATATTTAAAAAGATAGACGCTGTTTTATGTATATCGGATATTTATTGCGAAAGATTTGCGTCGCTCGGCGTTAAAAAAGAAAATATGCGCCGAACCGGCAATATGAAATTCGACATGGATGCATCCATTATTGCAGGAGATATAAACGAAAAAACCCAGATACTCGAAAAATTTATAGAACGCAAAACTAATAATTCGGAACCAGCCAAAATCATAGCGGCGGGAAGCACGCATAAAGGAGAAGAAGAGGCAATTGCCGATTCGGTAATAAAATTAAACAAGCTGAACGATAAAAATAAAATTTTTCTCTTCGTTGCTCCGCGGCATCCGGAAAGGTTCGACGAGGTTTACAAACTGTTAAATAATTACTTGCCGGAAATAGAACTTTACAAGCTTTCTTCGATTTATTCCTCTAAGGATAACAATAGTTGCGGTTTGTCCGAAAACAAAGTTATAGTGGTTTTAGTAGATATTATAGGACAGCTTTTGACGGTTTACGGCATATGCGGCGCCGCTTTCGTAGGCGGCAGTATAGTTTCTGCCGGCGGACATAATCTCCTGGAGCCTCTGGTTTTCGGGAAGCCGGTAATTTTCGGCAGATACGTTCAAAATTTTTCGGAAGCGGCGGAAGAGATTATAAAGAATTCCGCCGGAAGACAGGCCGGTTCGCCTCTGGAATTATATGCGGCGTTAGCCGATTACCTGTTTAACGATAAATCGGCCGATTCGGCCGGAAAAAACGGTTTAAACCTTATAGCCCGCAATAAAGGCGTTTCCCTTAAGAACCTTGAATATCTGAATTTAAAGGGATATTTTTGAGCAAAAAACATATTGCAAAAATATAGTTGAAAAAAATATAATATAATATATCACATCTTAAAACCGCCGCTAAGAAACTTTATTTCCGGTAGAAGAATAATATATGGGAATAACCGAAAGAAAAGAAAAAGAAAAAGACAACTTTGCTTTTTTCAAACAACACCGTAAAAACCTTGAGACGGTCTTTCTTTAATACGGCCGGAAAGATAATAAAGCGTTCCGGCCGTATTATTTTAAAAATAAAAACGGATTCGGATAGATTTAGTACTCTTTTGCGATTAAGGCATAAAATATTATGCGTATATTAGAAACTTATTTTTAGAAAATTTAACTGCTGCGTGAGAGCTTTGTTTAAAAACAGCCTTAAAATTATAATTTTTAAATATATTTCACAGAAACTATTTTTACAATACGGCATATAAAAATAACCTATTTTTTTAAAAAAATAAAAAAATCTGTTAAGTTGCAGAGTTATTAAATTTTTAAACGGGGATTTGGGAAATATTATTATTTTGATAATAATCCGACTTTGTGATAAAATAATCCGACTATGTTAAATAAAATAAAAATAACATAAAAATAAAGGGATAACATGAAAATGAACAGAAGAAATATACAAATCGTCAAAATCTTGATTTTTATCGCAGTTATTGTTTTTGTCTCTATACTAATAGTAAAAATTCCTGAACTGCTTAAGAAAAAAGGTTATGCGGTTAAAAAATCCGGCAATAAGGTTTTAGCGCCTCTTTTTTCCGTTTCGAGTATCAATTATAAGGGTAAAATCTTATCTTTGAAAAATTATAAGGGTAAAATAGTTTTAGTAAATTTCTGGGCTACTTGGTGTCCTCCCTGCAGAGACGAAATTCCAAGGCTGGAAAGATTTTACAAATTGCACAAAAAAGACGGTTTTGCGATAATAGGCCTTTCGGTTAACAATCAGGGAAAAAATTACGTCCTGCATTTTATAAAGACTTTTAAAGGCGGAATAATGACTTATCCTATCGGAATGGCGGATTATTCCATAGAAAAGGCATACGGCAATATTTACGAAATTCCACAGTCGTTTTTGGTAGATAAAAACGGTTACGTCGTTAAGCATATAACCGGAGAAATTCCGCGCGGCTATTTAACTTATGAATTTAACAAGCTTAATAAATAAGCCAAACGGAAATAAAAAAATAGATATGTTCCGCGTAATTTAATTTACAATTATATAATTATATAAAGTATTATTTTTTATACGGAGAGATGGCCGAGTCCGGTTGAAGGCGATTGACTCGAAATCAACGGAGTTCAGCGAAGCTCATTGTAGGCGTAAGCTTACCGGGGGTTCGGACG
>JAJYZM010000007.1 GCA_021799935.1 bacterium
CAAGTTTTTTATCGCCGGTCTTAGTGGTTCCTTTATACCGTTTGCCGTCTATCATAAAGTCGTAGTAGTAATGTTTGCCACGAAGCCTTATATTCCCTGACATTTTCATTCTCCCTACTTATAAAGTGTTTGGGACAAATTTGGGACAAAAATTCTATAAAAATTATAAAATTTATGTAAAATATAATCAATATAAAATTTATAAAATGGTCTGGAAATGCTTATTTACTGCGGTTTTAAGTGGTGAGCCGCGCGGGAGTCGAACCCACGACCACCTGATTAAAAGTCAGGTGCTCTACCTGCTGAGCTAGCGGCTCTTAAAATTGTAAGTATTTTCGATATTTATAAGGATAAAGGAATAATTTTGGTCAAATCCGGAAAATTATAATTAAGACCGGCGGCGGAATAAATACCGAGCCCAATTATAACTATAACGCTGATTGCCATCACTATCCACATTACTTTAGTAAAATGTTTGTTATTGTCTTCCAAATCAATCTTCCCTTCTATAGGTAAAAAGTCAATTTATAATTTTCAAACTTTAATATCCTAACAAAAAAATATTAAAATTGCAAGATATAAATTACATTGTCAAGGCAATTTAGAAATGTCCGCTTTTTAGCAATTTAGAAATGTCCTCTTTTGGTTAAAATTAATATACTGTCCATGTCGGATGAAAACCCGAAGCAATACTCTTTGAGCATAGCGAAAAGAGTATTGCGAAGGGATTTATTTTTCATCTGACATAGAAGGAAGTTTAGTTACAAAATATTCTTTAAATATTTTCTCCATGGATGATAAAAAACTTTTAAAAATAAATTATCGTTAAAAATATTCCCCCCCCCAAGGAATACCCTTTAAGTTTTGCCTAAATATTAATCAATAAACCGCCGCAGTTCAAAACTGCCTAAATTTATAGCACATTAACGCCAGCCCCTATCTCCCTTTTAAAGGTGTCAGATTTATTTATCTGCTTACTCCCTCAAGGATTTAATGCCTTTTGTAGTTCCTAAAAATATTTGGCACGACTTTTGCCTTATAACAAATTAAATAATTTTAATACAAAATTTATAAATAAGGAGAGTCTATGAAATTTAACAAATTATTTTCAGGCGTTATGCTTTTTGCGGCGTTTCTATTTTTATCCATGTTAGCTGTCCATAGAGAGGCTTATGCCGCAAATGGGGTTTCCGGCGCGGATACCGGAAGTGTCGAAAGCGGAACTAATGCAAACATTGAAAAGATAGAAAAAAAATTAGATAAGGCGTTGAGCGAAATTCAGGCTATTAAAAAGGCAAATAAAGCGCAAAGTTCGGAAAATTATTTTTCCAACATTCAACTGGTTGGTACGTTAATCGGCTCTTATACTTATAACCTTGCAAAACCTGAGGCGGTAAACACGCCGTCTTCTTTCGAGGGCAACGGTAATTACGGAGACAACTGGCAGACGGACGGGTTTGCCTTAAATAATGCCGATATAACCCTGAGGCGTTCTCCCGGAACTTCCTCAAATCCTTACGGCGTAGGTTTTCATATATCGCTCGACTTCGGGCAGAATATCCAGTTCTATAAGGCTTATTACGGAAATACGTCTTATTTTACGACGCCTTTTCAGGATAGGACGCCTTACGACATAAGGAAAGCATATATAAACATAAACCTGCCGGTAGGAAACGGACTCGATATCCATATCGGAAAGGAAAACGAGCTTCTGGGGTTCGAGGCGTTTAATCCTATAAGAAACTGGAACGATACGTATTCGCTTCTCGATGCCGTGGAACCGGCAACTTTGACCGGCGTGTTCTTGACATACAACTTTATTCCGGCTCTGACCTCGACCCTCGGAATAGCAAATACTATCAACTCTGCCGTTCCCATAGACAACCTGCCGGTTATCGAGCTAAACGAAAGTTATGCGGCTACGGGCATGCTGACGTTTAACGGGGGATTCATCTACGGGGAAAACAGCTATCTGGTAGGAAACGGCACTGGCAGCAGTACAAACGGACAGCTTTACGAAGACAACCTGAACAAAAGTTTTTACGGATATATCGACGGCGTGTTCAGCCCGACTGCAGACTGGTCTTTCGTTGCGGATTACGAGCTTGGGCTCGGCGGCGGAATAAACGGCTCCGTGCTTGGCGAAAACGGAATAACGGCTGGTTCTTATTCGGGTTATCCCGCTTTAGTTCAGACTTCAAGCAATACATACGACAAATCCCGTTTTTACGGCATAGCCGGCTATATTCACCACCAGCATAATTACGGTTTCGGACAGCTGGCGGAAACTTTAAGGGAAACGGCCGCATACGACCAGAACGGCATGTGGGAGATGACGAGCACTCCCGGAACGGGCGATACATACATAGATTCTACGCTTACGTTTGCGTATCAGCCGTCTTTTAAAAACTTTAAAGACGTGCAGTTCAGGTTCGAGCTGGAGCATCAGGGGTCTAACCATAACGTCTATTTGGATTCTAACGGATTGCAGACACATTCCCAGCAAAATACTATAAACTTAATGGTTTTATACAGCTTTTAACGGCAATATTGCAACCGCCCCGTCAGGCTGACGCCTGACTCCCCTCCTTTATAAGGAGGGGAGCTTTAAAAGGTGAAATTAATTAAATTAACGTAGTTTAAGGAGGAGGTGAAAGTAAAAATGAAGAAGATAGAAGCTATTATTAAGCCCTTTAAAATCGACGATGTCAAGGAAGCATTGAACGGGATAGGTATTCAAGGAATAACCGTTACGGAGGTCAAAGGTTTCGGAAGGCAGAAGGGGCATACCGAGCTTTACAGAGGAGCCGAGTATCGCGTAGATTTCGTTCCGAAGGCAAAAATGGAAATAGTCGCTTCAGACGACCAGGTTCCAGACATCGTGGAAACAATCGAAAAAAGCGCGAAAACGGGCAATATCGGCGACGGCAAGATATTCATATCTCCGGTCGAAGAAGCCGTCAGAATAAGAACCGGAGAAAAGGGAGAAGCGGCTGTTTAAAGCGTAGTCAATTTTTTAATTAATTAAAAAATCTAAAAATAAATAGAAGGAGGGATAGAAAAATTATGGATGTTATTAAAAAAATTAAAAATTTTAAAATACCTTTGATTTATGCGTGGTCTTTAATAGGCGGACTGTCCTTGGTCATGTTTTCATGGATAAGTCCGGTATTTGCCGACGCAGCCGCCAAGGTTCCGGCATTCAGCGCGGGAAATACGGCATGGGTACTAGCCTCATCGGCTCTCGTCCTGCTTATGACCCCCGGACTCGGGTTTTTTTACGGCGGCATGGTAAGGAGAAAAAACGTTTTAAATACGATATCTCTGAGTTTTATTGCCATTGCCACCGTCAGCGTTATATGGATTTTATGGGGTTATTCTTTGGCTTTCGGGCCAGATGCTTTCGGCGGAGTAATCGGAAGCTTGAAATACATAGGCCTTTTGGCAATGCATGAAACTCAGCATTCAAGATACGACGGCACTATACCGTCTTACGTTTACGTTATGTTCCAGCTTATGTTTGCGGTAATAACGGTAGCATTAATAAGCGGGTCGCTCGTCGAAAGAATAAAATTCTCTTCATGGCTCGTGTTTACGATAGTATGGCTTACAATTGTTTATGCCCCGGTAGCACAGGCTGTATGGGGATTAGGAGGATTATTCCAGAAGATGGGGGCATTAGACTTTGCGGGCGGAACCGTCGTTCATATCGATGCCGGCGTCGCGGGTCTTGCCGGCGCTATAGTTCTTGGGAAAAGGAAAGGGTATATGAAGGAAAATATCGTTCAGCCGAGCCAGTTGGGTTACACGATTTTGGGCGGAGCGCTTTTATGGTTCGGGTGGTTTGGGTTTAACGCCGGAAGCGCTTTAGAGGCAAATCCTCTTGCCACGTCTGCATTTTTAGTGACTAATACCGCTACGGCGGCGGCTGCAATCGGCTGGATGATAGCCGAGTGGATAAGAAGCGGAAAACCGACGACTCTCGGTATGGTCTCCGGCGCAGTCGCAGGGCTCGTTGCTATAACTCCCGCATCGGGTTTCGTTAACCCGGTAGGTTCGCTAATAATAGGTTTCGTTGCCGGTATTCTGTGCTATTCCATGGTTGTTTTAGTTAAGCCTAAATTGGGCGCCGACGATGCGCTCGATGTTTTCAGCGTTCACGGTGTAGGAGGAATATGGGGCGCTTTAGCGACCGGCTTGTTTGCCGACCCATTGATTAATTCTGCCGGAAGGGGTTTATTTTACGGCAACCCGGGACAGATGTGGATTCAATTTTTGACGATAATTACCGTAGCGGCATACTCATTCATTATGAGCTATATAATCTTCAAGGTAATCGATAAAGTTATGGGTCTGCGCGTAGATAAAGAAAGCGAAGCAATCGGTCTCGACATCACCCAGCATGACGAGGCGGGATATAATTTCTAAATGACTTTTAATTTTAAAATGTATAAAAAGGGGACGGATTTTAATCCGTCCCCTTTTTTATGGCTTAGAGTGTCTATATCTATATGGCTTAAATGGCTTAGAAACGATGTCTGATTATTAATCTTTTAGGGGATTTACGACAAGCCCGGTTAATATTTTAGGATAAAAATAGGTAGATTTTTGCGGCATTCTCAGGTTCAGCGAAGCTATTTTTATGACGTCTTCTATTTTTGTGGGATTCATAAAGAAAACTGCTTCCAGACTGCCCCTTTTTACTTTTTCTAAAGCTTTTTGCGGGTCCTTTTCATATACGAGATATTTCTGGGCGTCTATTTCTTCCTGCGTTATGCCGAGAGCTTTTTTCAATATATATTCCTGCATAACGGAAACGTCTAATCTCTCCAAAGAGCCATCGTCTTCTTTCTTTTCTTCTTTCCTGCCGCCCTCACGAAACGATAAAATGAATGCCCTTCCGGATTTGTGGGCGAACCCAAAAGAAACGATGTTTTTACCTGATTTTTTGTTTTCTTTAAGCAAATCATCGAAATTTGTTTCTTTACAGTCGAAATTATCTTTAATGCTTTCAAGCAGGTTTTCGATATGTATATCTTTTCCTTTTATGCCTCTGTGCGTCGGCAGGATAACGAGTCCGTCTTGATTTGAAGGCGCAAAATACATAAGGCAGAAATCCGCGTTAATTCCTTTTTTGTCTAATCCTTCTTTTTTAACGTAATCCCTGTAATTAATGCAAGTTTCGAACCTATGGTGTCCGTCGGCTATATAAACCGGTTTATATGCCATCATGCTTTGAATATGGGTTATAACTCCTTCGCTGCCGAGCCTATAAAGAATGTTTTTTATGCCGTTATCGTCGGTAAAATCAAAAAGTTTTTCTGCCGCTCCGTCCTCCACGGGTTTCTTTAAAATATTTAAAACAGCGGAATTTTTATCCTCAAACACAGAAAAAATAGGGCTGAAGTTAACGTTAGCGGCTTCTATAAGTTTGAACCTGTCTTCCTTAGGTTTGGAAAGGGTGGCTTCGTGGCCGTAAATAGACCGGTTCCCTTTTGTTTCCGGCAGACGGAAAAGCGATAAAAATCCTATTCTTTCGTAAGAAACGTTATCGACGGTAAATTTTTGAACGTAAATATAAATGGAATCCTCATCTTCCCTTTTTAAAATGCCTTTGGCTATCCATTCCTTAAATAATAGAGCCGCCCTCGTATATTTATTTTCAGAGCCGTCGTCGCCGTCAAATTCCTTTCCAAACTCAAGCCGGACTATATTATATTCCGACCTTCCGTATAGGTCGTCCTGAAGTTCTTTGCTTATAACGTCGTAAGGCGGAGCGGTTAAGTTTTTAATTTCTCCGGCAGACCGAATGTTGTAAATATAAGGTCTGAAAGGCAAAACGCCGACTTCGAAGTTTTTTTCCGCAGCATTATTCATAACGATTTATTTTTCCGGAATTTATATTACAAAATTGAGGTCGAGCCAGGCGTTGCATAGGAATGCAGTCCCGGTAATATTAAATCTACGCCGAGGTAGCAGAATATGACGACCGCAAACCCTATGACGGCAATCCACGCCATTTTTTTGCCGCCCCAGCCCTTTATAAATCTTGCGTGGATAAATAAGATATAAGTAAGCCACGTAATAAGCGACCATGTTTCTTTAGGGTCCCAACTCCAGTACCCGCCCCATGCGCTGTCCGCCCATGCGGCGCCTATTAATATGCCTACGGTTAGAAACACTAGTCCGAATACGACGACTTTATAAATAGCTTCTTCTATAATAATAGAAGGTGGCAAAAGGCTTACGAACCCGCCGCGTTTTTTATTGCCCCCGCCGTTTTTGTTCTCTTTGCCGCTTTTAATCAAATAAAGTATTCCTAAGCCGAACGATGCTCCGAAAGCGCCGTAAGATACAAACAAAGTCATAATATGATAAATCAGCCAGTAGCTTTGAAGCGCAGGAATAGTGGGCTCTATCGCGCTTGGAGCAAGCGGAGAAAAAGAAGCGAACGCTAAAGCCAATGCGGCGACTATTGTTATAATAAAACCCAAGATGTCGAAATCGTAGAAAATTCTTATAAGGATAAAGCCTAATATAATAACATATGCGAAAAATACCATTGAATCGTAAAGGTCAACCAGCGGCGGGGTATCTATGCCGATTTTGTAGGCGTCAATCCACCGTATAACGAATGCGAATGTCTGTATTAAAAATGCCGCAATCAGAACGACGAAAGATGCTTTGGAAACCGTTTTATTTCCCGTTAATAGAAATATGAAGTAGCCTGCGAAAGACAATATTACTAAAAGCAAAGATATAGCAAAATATAAAGAACCGTCAAGTGCCGAAGCGTTAGCGGAAATCATAGTTTTATCCTCTTTAATGCAATTCTTTTTTTATTGCTGCCGTTTTTTTATAAAAATCCTTATAAAACGATTCAAACTTCTTTTTAGGAACCGCCAGTATTTCGGCCTGAATTTTCTTGCCGTCTTTTGAGTTTGTTAAATTAACCCATATTTCCCTATGGTTAAAAAAGAAAGAAAAAAATAGACCGATTATCAGGATTATGCTCCCGACCCATATAACAGACGTATATGAGTTTTTGGTTATTTCGACCCCGCTGTAATAATAGCTTTTTACCTGCTTTACCCCGCTATAAAGAAAAACGATATTATCGTATTTGGCAAATACTAACGGAGTGCTTTGATTTTTATACGGCAAAACATGAAAATTTATTATATGTTTATTATTTAGTTTTATAAAAAATGGAATTTCGCCTTTTTTAGGCTTTTTATGAGTAATAAATCTGAATTTTATATTGTCTATGCCTGCATCGTAAAGTTTACCCACGTCGGCATATATGACTTTTCTAAATTTACGGTTTTTTAAATTAAGCACCAAAAGTCCTACTATGACCTTGGTGGGTTTATAATGACCGTAGCTTGCCTGATATATAGTTATACCGTCGTATGTAAAGGGATGGTTCACCCTGATATTTTTTGTGGCGACCCTTACATGATTTTTAATTATGCTTATTTTGCTTGTATAAGATTTCGGTATACCGTCCTTATAGTATTTTGTCCGATAATCGTCCAGCCTTATAGTAAAAGGAAGATTTAAGGGTTTCCGATTTTTAGTCAAATAAGATATATCCGTCTTTCCGCCGACTTTAATGTTGGCATATGACCTGAATCCGTATTTAACGTTTAATATTACGCCTATTATTATTATTATTATGCTTAGATGGGCTATATACGGAGAAAATCTGAAAATAGAGTTTTTTGAATAGTATAATTCGGTTTCCGTTTCGGAAAACGGTTTGCCGAATTTCTCGTTTAAAACTTTTTTGGTTTCTCCGGCGTTTTTTGTAGATTCGACAACCTCATATACAGCTTTAGGACTTTTTTTATCCATCATTTCTTTGAAAGACGGATACGGTCCGAAAACCGCTTTAAGGGTGCGTGGAAAAATATTGACGGAAGCCGTTACGATATTTACGACCAACAGCGCCGCCAGCCCGATGAAATACCATGAACCGTAAATATTTAAGAACCCCAGCCAGTATAATACGTGATATGTCTGCGTCCCGAAAATAGTCCTGTATTGGCTTGCCGTATCGCCCTGATTTATGAAAGTTCCGACCATCGAAAATGCGGCGATTGCTATAAAAAGGAATATAGCAAGTTTAACAGAGGAAAAGAATTTATTTAATTTTGAAAGCATTATTATATTTTATTGGATTATCTAAAAATTGTAAAGCAAAAAATTTTACCCCAATCCCGATTTAGAACTACCTAATATACAAAAAAATAACAAAAACCTCTTATGTTTTATATGTTTACGTGATATAATATTCCGCAAAACCTATCGCCGGAAAGGTTAAACAAAAAAAACAAAAGAGGCATTAACATAGAAAGTTTTGCAGTACTATTCCTGAATATTAATTCAATCTTAAAAAATTGCGCCTTAGGCGCAAAAAAGAAGGATATAAATTTTTAAGTCAGGATTTGGAGATTTAGGTTGAACTTGCAAAAAATTGAACTCGTTAAGCGGATTAATCTTGACAAAACATAAAAATCTTGATTAAATAGTATTTAGCACTCATAATGTTTAAGTGCTAATTAATCGAGATAATACATAATTTGAAAATATATAATGCCATTGCGGGTAAAAGCGGACGGACGGAGTCTATCGTAGTTAACTCCAGCGTAGCTCATCAATTCGTTTGCATTGAACATTGTCGAAAATTATGGAAGAAAAATGCGAAAAACATAATTACGGTGATTTAAGCGAAAGAAGCAGGGAAATTCTGCTCGGTATCATAGAGGGATATTTCGGAACGGCAAATCCGGTAGGCTCTAAATTCATAGCCGAGAATTACAATCTTAATTTAAGCCCTGCTTCCGTCAGAAATATAATGGCGTCGCTTGAAGAAGAAGGATATATATATCAGCCCCACTTTTCTGCCGGAAGGGTTCCCACTGCAAAAGGATACAGGTTTTATATAGAAGGCTTGATGAAGACCCAAAGGATTACGCATGAACAAAAAGAAAATATAAAAAAGAGATTCGATTCGGGAAGTAGAAATTTAGACGACATATTGAACCAGGTATCCATATCGCTGTCCGATTTATCGCATTATGCCGGAGTCGTTCTGGCGCCGGATACCTCAAGCATCCATCTTTTACATATTGAGTTTATAAGGATAAAGCCGAACAATATACTTGCGGTTATAGTGTTTCAGAACGGCATTACCGAAAATAAATCGTTTTACGTTTCTAAAGACATCAAACAAAACGAGTTAAGCCGGTATTCTAAAAAATTGAACGAAATTATAGAAAATAGAAAATGCGATTTAGACGCTTTAAAAGATATCATAGCCGAAGAAATGCGCAGCGACAAAGAAAATTTTTATTCTATATTAAACAGCGCCGTATTTTGCCGTGCAGTCGCCGGAACTGAAAATAATTACGATAGATGTTTATACGTCGGACCGGAAACCGACTTATTGAAAGAGCCGGAATTTTCCGATAACGAACAGATAAAATTTCTCATAAAAACTATTTCGGATAAAACGACGATAATAAAACTGCTCGGACATACCAAAAACTGCAAAACAAAACAGATATTTATAGGTTCGGATAATGAGTGGTCGGAAATATCGGGACTGTCTCTTATAACGGCTCCTTATATAAGCGAAAACAATATGCTTAAGGGGTCGATAGGAATTATCGGGCCGTTAAGGATGAACTATTCCCACGTTATTCCGTTAATAGATTTTATGGCCAAATTTTTGAGCGGTATTATATAAATAAAAAATAAATAAAATTTTTGGAGATGCGGCAAATGCATGAAAATGAAAAAAAAGACGGTTCCGAAGACTCAAGTTCCGCCGGCTTCGACGATTTAAACATCGAAAAAGAATTGGGAAAAAGAATAGGCGAGGCGGACGGCGGTTCCGTAGCCGTTGAATTAGACAGCGATATAGACGATATTCCAAACCCCAAAAATCTTGCGGAAGCGGAGGACGAACTTAATTATTTAAAAAATGCGCTGAAAAACCTTAAGAAAGAATACGAAGATTCAAACTCTAATTATCTTAAAAGTTTAGCCGATATGGAAAATTTCAGAAAAAGAGTGAATAGGGAAAAAGAAGAATCTTTAAAATATTCTAACGAAAATCTTTTAAGGGACCTTCTGCCGGTTCTGGATTTTTTAGACCTTGCGATAGGACATTCCGCTTATTATTTAGAACAGGATTCTTCGGGAAATTTAAAATCGTTCGTGGACGGCGTGAAATTAGCCTACGGCGAATTCGTTAAAATATTAAAAAATTACGGCGCCGAAGCTATCGAAACTTCGGGAAAAAATTTCGACGCCAATTTTCACGAGGCTGTAGAAACTGTGGAAGATTCCGGCCAGCAGGACGGAAAAATCATCGAAGAAAAAAGAAGGGGCTATGTTTTCAAAGACAGGCTGTTGAGGCCTTCTATGGTATCCATAGCAAAATCTAAAGACTCGCGTTAAATAAACTTACTTATATATTTAAGATATAATTATAATAAAATTAAAATTCAAAAATCATAAAGTTTTAAGGAGAATCAATCATGGGAAAAGTAATAGGAATCGATTTAGGAACGACAAACTCTTGCGTTGCGGTTATGGAAGGCAAAGAGCCCGTTGTAATAGCAAATTCGGAAGGAACGAGGACGACCCCCTCGGTCGTATCCATAAGCGACAGCGGCGAAAGGCTCGTAGGCCAGGCCGCCAAAAGGCAGGCGGTTACTAATCCGGAGAACACTATTTACGCGGTTAAAAGGCTTATAGGAAGAAAATACGATTCGCCGGAAGTGCAGGCGTTTAAGAAGGTCTGCCCTTATAAAATCGTTGCGAGCGAAAACGGAGACGCATGGGTTGAAATAAAGGGGAGAAAATATTCTCCGGCGGAAATTTCGTCCATGATATTGACTAAAATGAAAAAAACGGCCGAGGATTATCTCGGCGAGCCGGTTACCGAAGCCGTTATTACCGTACCCGCCTATTTTAACGACTCGCAGAGGCAGGCGACTAAGGATGCGGGCAAAATAGCCGGGTTAGACGTTTTAAGGATTATCAACGAGCCGACGGCATCTTCTCTTGCATACGGTTTGGACAAAAAGAAGGAAGAAAAAATAGCGGTTTACGATTTGGGCGGAGGAACTTTCGATATTTCGATACTCGAACTCGGAGAGGGAGTATTTGAAGTCAAATCTACCAACGGCGATACTTTCTTAGGCGGAGAAGATTTCGACCAGAAAGTAATAGATTATATAGCCGACGAATTTAAAAAAGAACAGGGCATAGATTTAAGAAAAGATAAAATGGCGCTCCAAAGATTAAAAGAAGCCGCGGAAAAGGCAAAAATAGAACTTTCCTCTTCTCTCGAAACCGATATAAATTTACCGTTTATTACCGCGGATGCAAGCGGTCCAAAGCATCTTAACATGAAGCTTTCCAGGGCAAAGCTCGAACAGCTTACCGCCGAATTAATCGACAGGTCTATGACTCCGGTTAAAACGGCATTAAAAGACGCGGGGTTGTCAACCTCTCAGGTCGATGAAGTCGTGCTTGTCGGAGGACAGACAAGAATGCCTAAGGTTCAACAGTCGGTTAAGGATTATTTCGGAAAAGAACCTCATAAAGGGGTTAATCCCGATGAAGTCGTAGCTGTCGGTGCGGCAATTCAGGGCGCCGTTCTTAAAGGAGAAGTTAAAGACGTCCTTCTGCTGGATGTTACGCCGTTGTCCCTCGGAATAGAAACCCTCGGCGGCGTTAGCACGAAATTAATCGAAAAAAATACGACTATCCCTACCAGAAAGAGCCAGATATTTTCGACCGCCGCCGATAATCAGCCGGCGGTTACGATAAACGTCCTGCAGGGCGAAAGGGAAATGGCGTCGGACAACAAGAGCCTCGGAAGGTTCGAGCTGACGGGGATACCGCCTTCTCCAAGAGGAGTTCCGCAGATAGAAGTTACATTCGACATAGACGCCAACGGCATAGTCCACGTTTCGGCAAAAGATTTGGGAACGGGCAAGGAACAGTCTATCAGAATCACCGCTTCGAGCGGGTTGTCTAAAGAAGAAATAGACAAAATGATTAAAGAAGCAGAACTTCATAAAGACGAAGATTCTAAAAAGAAGGAACTCATAGAAGTAAGAAACCACTTAGACGGCCTGGTCTATTCGATGGAAAAAACGTTAAAAGATTCCGGAGACAAAATAGAATCCGCTGACAAAATGGCCGCCGAAGAAAAAATAGCCGAGGCTAAAAAAGCGCTTGAAGGAGACGATATAGATTCTATAAAACGCATAACCGAAGAATTAGAAAAACTGTCGCATTCCATAGCCGAAGCTATTTATAAGAAAACCGCCGCTGAAACGGGCGGAGCGGGCGCGGGAACAGGAGCCGCGGGACAGGCGGAGGAAGGGCAGGCTAAACCGGCGGACGAAAACGTGGTAGAAGCCGAATACGAAGAAGTAAAAGATAAAAAGAACGAATAAATCGAACCGCCCCGTCGGCGTCCTAAGCCTGGGTCTTGAATTATATAGATCCCCCTCCTTTTTTAAGGAGGGGGATCAGGCGTCAGTCTGCCGAGGTGGTTTCCCATGGGTGGTTGCCTATGGGGAAACTTATAACTTAATTTAAACTATTGTAAACTATGGCATCAAAAAGAGATTATTACGAAATTCTGGGAGTAGAAAGAGAAGCAAGCGCGGACGAAATAAAAAAAGCATACAGAAAACTAGCCTTAAAACATCATCCGGATAAAAATCAGGGCGACGGGGATTCCGAAGAAAAATTCAAAGAAATAAACGAGGCATACAGCGTTTTGTGCGACGAAGAAAAAAGAGCCGCTTACGACAGGTTCGGGCACGAAGGCATGGGCGCTTTTGCTTCCGGCGGCGGAGGCGGATTCGGATTCAGCGATATATTCAGCGACTTTTTCGGAGATATTTTCTCCCAGCCGAACAAAAAAACCAGACGGAGAAAAGGAGAAGACCTTCGTTACGGCGTCAGGATTAAGTTCGAAGAATCTTTATTCGGAGTATCCAAACAGATAAAATACAACAGATACGAAACATGTTCTTCATGCGAAGGAACGGGCGCAAAAAAGGGAACAAAAAGAACAGCCTGTCCTGTTTGCAAGGGAACGGGGGAAATAAGGCAGCAGCAGGGATTTTTTTCTATATCCAGGACATGCTATAAATGCAACGGGGAAGGCGAGATTATCGAAAATCCGTGTCCGGTTTGCAAAGGCGAAGGCAGGGTCATAAAAGAGCGCAAGCTGGATATAAAAATACCTGCAGGTATAGACGACGCCAACAGGCTTAAAGTTTCGGGAGAAGGTTCATCCGGATTTTTCGGCGGGCCTAAC
>JAJYZM010000008.1 GCA_021799935.1 bacterium
TTTATACGGAGAGATGGCCGAGTCCGGTTGAAGGCGATTGACTCGAAATCAATTGTAGGCGTAAGCTTACCGGGGGTTCGAATCCCTCTCTCTCCGCCAGTTATTATATAAATGCAGTTTTATCAAGATACAAGGTTTAAATATAACCACCCCGCCCTACGGGCACCCCTCCTTATTAAGGAGGGGAGTTCAAGGAATTATACCAGGTTATGAAATTTAACTACGACGTAAATTATATTACGAAAATCACCGGGCTAAGCAAAGAGTTTATTCTGGAATTGCTTAAATATTTCGACTGCCTTCCTTTACAGGCGAAACTTGAGGCGTTTTATATAAGCAAAATAATCGAAGAAGACGATGAATTTGCATTTCATCAGCACTATTTTAATAAAGACAAATCTGCCGAATATGAATTTTCTTTATTTATTTTGGGGGTCGAAAGAATATACTCCGTAGAGCATAGGGAAAACGAAATAGAAGGCAAAAAACTTTCTTCTTACAAACTCAATCTTATCTCAAAAATCAAAGAACTCAGGAAGCAGGATGTTTGATATCGATAGCGAATCTGCCGGAAGATATAAAAAAAAGAATAACCGCATTAACGGAATCTATATTTCCGCCGCTAAAAGAAATTCCGGCAAAACCACTATTTCTATAGCGCTGTCGCGTTTGTTAAGGGATAGAGGACTGTCGGTCCAGCCGTTTAAAAAAGGCCCCGATTTTATCGACCCTATGTGGCTCAATATTGCTTCGGGCAAAAGAACTTATAATCTCGATTTTTATTTTATGTCCAAAAATAAGATAAGAGAGCATTTTATAAGCCATTCTTTAGGTTCCGAAATTAGTATAGTTGAGGGTAATCACGGTTTGCACGATTCTTTCGATATATACGGCAAATCTTCCAATGCCGAAATGTCAAAACTGTTGGGGCTTCCGGTTATTCTCATAATCGACGTGGGAGAACTGAACAGGGGGGTCGTCCCGCTCATTTTAGGATTTAAGGAGTTCGATAAGAATGTGGATATAAAAGGAATAATCCTAAATAAAGTTCACAGCAAAAGGCATGAAAAAAATTTGCTGAGGGTCATTAAATATTATACCGATTTAAAAATAGTAGGCAATATTCCTAATAATACGGAATTTTCCGTAAAACAGAGGCATCTCGGTCTTTTATCTACGCTCTCCGCGGAAGAAATAGAAAAACTTGTCGAGGAAATGTCGTACAAAATTTCCGAATATATAGATTTGGATAGTATTATAAAAATTTCCAAAATAGCGGATAAATCATACGCCGATATCAAAAATTCACCGGTTTTATCTTTAAAAAATAATATAAAAAGAACCGGCCGCAATATTCTTAAAATCGGTCTTGCCTACGACAATGCCTTTAATTTTTATTATAACGAAAATTTGGAAGCCCTCGAAGATTTGGGGTGCGAAATAATTAAATTTTCCCCTATTGCGGATAAACATATCCCTGAGGTCGATGCGTTATATATCGGCGGAGGCTTCCCTGAAATATTTTCCGTAGACCTTCAGGCAAATACGGCTATAAGAAAAGAAATAAAGCAAAAAATAGAAGAATGGCTTCCGGTCTATGCCGAGTGCGGCGGACTTATGTATCTTTGCAAAAGCATCTCTTACGAAAACAATTTTAACGAAATGGTAGGCGCGATAGACGCCCACGTTAAAATTACTAAAAAACCGAAAGGTCACGGATACACTAAGCTAACCCCATATTCTTACGGGAAAGGTATCGGAAGTATATGGTTCAGTAAAATCAAGTTAATAAAAGGGCACGAATTTCATCATTCTTATTTAGAAATGTCTCCCGACAGATATAAATTTGTATTTAAGATGAAAAAAGGTTACGGAGTGGACGGCGTTTCCGACGGCATAGCGTATAAAAATGTTTTGGCCGGTTATACCCATATGTACTCTCCTTCGTCTCCGAGCTGGTTCAAAAACTGGATTGCATTCATAAGGCAAATAAAAGCAAAAGCCGTTTTACACGTTTAAATTTTTTCTGTCGATTTTTTTTTCTTGACAAACGTAGCATAAAAGATTTATAAATAAAAATTACAACTATGTTTTAAATTTTTTCTGTCGATTTTTTTTTCTTGACAAACGTAGCATAAAAGATTTATAAATAAAAATTACAACTATGTTTTAGTTTTAAATTTTTTTATAATGGCCGTATTTTTATATTATTTTAAATCTATATTTATATAAGGAGGCATTACTATGGGCAAAAAGCATCAAACCCCGCTTCTTGACGAATTAAAAAAAGGGAAGTGGATTAGTTTCGTAAGAGAGATGGAAAGAGCTGCAGAAAAGAGTCCGAGGACGGAAGACCTTTTAGGGCAGGTCGAAGAGTCCTACCGCGATAAAATTACTCACTGGAAGCATGGCGGCATGGCCGGAGTCAAAAGTTACGGAGCCGGAATGGTCGGAAGATTTTCCGATTCCCCCGAAAAATATCCCGGCGTAAAAGAATGCCATTCTATGAGAATTAACCAGACATCCGGTTTTTTTTATAATTCCGACATCCTGAGGAAGATTGCCGGCATCGCGGAAAAATACGCCGGCGGGCTTTTAAATCTGCACGGCGCCACCGGAGATATTCAGATATTGGGCGTTACGCAGGCTGAAGCGGAAGACGCTTTTCAGGCATATGCCGAACTCGGATTCGACTTGGGCGGCGGCGGTTCCGACCTTAGGACCCCTTCCTGCTGTGTGGGTCCGGCGAGATGCGAATTTGCAAACTACGACACGCTTAAAATTTGCTACGATTTAACTAGAGAATATCAGGACGAATTGCACAGACCGTCTTTTAACTATAAATTTAAACTTAAATTTTCGGGCTGTTCGAACGACTGCGTTGCGTCCGCGTCAAGATCGGACCTTGCTTTCATAGGAACATGGAAAGACAATATAAAAATAAAACAGGAAGAAGTTAAAAATTACGTTAAAAAATTCGACGTGCAGAAATACGTTCTCGACAAATGTCCCACAAAATGTATGTGGTTTGAGGGGGATAAGCTTGTCATAGACGATTCCAACTGCGTAAAATGCCACCATTGCATTAACGAAATGCCTAAGGCTTTGAAGTCGGGAGACGAAAAGGGACTTTCCATATTAATAGGCGCTAAAGCTCCGTTAGTTACAGGACCTAGAATGGGCATGATGCTTGTTCCTTTTTACGACGTTAACGAAGACAGCAAAAACGATTATGAACAGCTTAAAGGGCTTATCAGCAACATATGGGAGTTCTGGGACGAATACGGCGTCAGCAGGGAAAGAATAGGCGAGCTTATCGCAAGAGTAGGACTCGTTACTTTTCTTGAAGGAGTCGGTCTCGAACCTATTCCTGAAATGGTCAATACTCCTAGAACTAACCCTTTTATTAAGTTCGAAGACGAAGATGCCGCGCAGTGACCCCCGGCTTATATGAATAATTGCGGAAGATAGAACGATTATCGTTAGATCATTTTAAATTTATTTAATTAAAATTATAATATAATATATAATTTTTGGAGGTTTATATGCCGGAAGAGGTTAAAAAGAAAAGATTAACAGATGTAGGACCTCATGACTATCATGATTATTTGCCGCCTATGGTAAAAAAGAATTATGGAAAATGGGCTTATCATGAAATTATGGATTCTGGAACTATGGTGCATGTCGCCGAGAACGGCGATAAATTATATACAGTAAGGGTCGGCTCTCCCAGATTAGTCAGCGGAAGTTTTGTCAGGGATCTATGCGATATAGCCGATAAATATTGCGGCGGATACCTTAGATTTACTACAAGGAACAGCGCCGAATTTTTATTCGAAGACGAAAAAAATATCGAGCCTCTTAAAAAAGACCTTGAAAAATTAGGTTTAAATATAGGCGGCATCGGCAATAACGTAGCAAATATAGTTCATACTCAAGGATGGGTTCACTGCCATACCTCGGCCAGCGACGCGTCCGGCGTGGTAAAGTCCGTAATGGACGAATTGTACGAATATTTCGTCGAAGAAAAACTCCCTTCAAAAGTAAGGGTTGCGTTTGCATGCTGTCTTAATATGTGCGGTTCGGTCGGGTCTTCGGACATAGCTATAGTCGGAACGCATAGAAGGCCGCCGAAAATAAACCAGGAAAGATTATTGAACCTCTGCGAAATTCCCAGCACCATCGCATCATGCCCTACCAACTCGGTAAGGCCGGACGTAACGGCGGACGGAAAACAGACCGTAAGGGTAGTTCAGGAAACCTGCGTTTTCTGCGGAAGCTGTTATACCGTATGCCCCGCGATGCCTATAGCCGACCCGTTAACCGACGGCGTTTCGATATGGGTGGGAGGAAAAGTCTCCAACGCAAGAACGAAGCCCACGTTTTCAAAATTGGTCATTCCGTTTATTCCCAATGAACCGCCCAGATGGCCTAAGGTTACGGAAGCGGTAAAAACGATAATTAATGCCTATAAAGAAGGCGGGCGTCCGGGAGAAAGAGTTTCCGAATGGGTTGACAGGATAGGCTGGCCCAAATTCTTTAAAATAACCGGATTCGAATTTACTAAATATCATGTGGACGATTTCAGGCTTGCGGAATCCATGATGAATTATTCGGCATACGCGAGATTATAATTTATTTTATATTAAGGGGAATAATATTATGACCGATGAATTAAAAAAGAAAGTGGAAAATAAAATTATCGGGCTTGTTAAGGAATATGCCGGCAAAAAAAGATTTAAACCCATTGACTTAGTAAAGGAAATGGAAAGGGATTTTGCCGCAGAAGGCCTGACTAAAGACGATATTAAAGGCGTCCTTAAAGATATAATGGACGAAGGGAAGCTCATATACGGTTATGCGGGAGGAAGTTTTTTAACCCTTCCCGACGAAAATTAACGGATAGCTTCCTTGCGGGATTTTAATATTACGATGCATATGCAATATTACAATACAATATAGAATTATGAGGAAAATTTATGCTTGAATTAAAAAAGGTAAAAAAACCCTTAAAAACCCAGTTAAACACGGGCGGGGGGATGTCTCAGTCTCCTTTCAGGCCAAAGTATGTGGAGAAAAAGCCGCCGTGCATGGATACCTGCCCGAACGGCACCAGAGTCAGGGACTATATACAATACATAGCTCAAAGCGAGTCTTATGACAGACCGATAGACGATTCGCTTACCGAAGCTTTTTATCTGCTCACGGAATCTAATCCCCTGCCGTCGACTACCGGCAGGGTTTGTCCCCATCCGTGCGAAGAAGGCTGCAACCGAAAATATAAGGACAAGTCCGTCGCTATTAACGCTATAGAGATGTTCGTAGGCGACTACGGAATAAAAAACAACCTCCAGTTTAAAAAATTGAACGATGCGCCGAGAAAAGAAAAAATTGCGGTCGTCGGCAGCGGGCCGGCGGGACTTTCCGCGGCATATCACCTTGCTTTAAGGGGATATAAGGTTACCGTATACGAAAAATTTCCGGAAGTCGGCGGTTATTTAAGATACGGGATACCGCGCTTCAGGCTTCCTTTGGATATTATTGCGGCAGAGGCAAAACGCATCGAGAACCTCGGAGTGGAAATAAAAACCGGAGTAAATATCGGCGCCGATATAACGATGGGTCAGTTGAAGTCCGATTACGATGCGGTTTTTATCGCGATAGGCACCCACGAACCCATAAAGATGAAGATGAAGGGGGCGGATTCCCCGAATGTTTACACCGGTATCGAATTCCTTCAGAAAGCGGCTTCAGGCGAGATTAAAGACGCCGGAAAAGAAGTCGTAGTTATAGGAAGCGACAGCGCTATGGATGCCGGAATGGTCGCCAAAAGGCTCGGCGCCAACGTAACGTTTATCTATAACAAAGGAACCGTAAACGATGCTTCGGAAATAGAGGAAAAAGGCTCGGCCGAGGTTAAAGAAGGCAATGCCGAAGGAATTAAGTTCGAATTTTTATTTGCATTGGACGAAATAATTACCGAAAATGGAAAAGCTACGGGGGTCCGCTTGAAAAAGATGAAACTTTCCGAAAAAGACGCCTCCGGAAGAGTCCATCCCATTATAATAGAGGGCGGGCAGGAGCTTAATCTTAAACTTGACACCCTGATATATTCTTTCGGGCAGAAACCGGATTATAAAGGATTAGAAAATCTTGCAAAAAACGAAAACAACGAATTTCTTAAGGTGAACGAAAAGTATCAGGTTGCCAACGAAGACAAAGTTTTTGCCGGCGGGGACATATTAAGATTCGGGTTGGTTACCGATGCAATCGGTATGGGCAGGTATGCCGCATACGCAATACACGAAAAATTAAGCGGGGAAACTATAAAAAAAGACGAAAGAGCGGTTATAAAATTCGGGGACGCCGTGAACCGCGAAGGCAAAAACATGTATATCGCATATTTCCAGGAAACGGAAAGACATGCGAGGACCTCGAGAGACGCATCCGTCAGGGTCAAAGACTTCGACGGAATATTAAACAACCTGAATTTAGACGATTTAATATTGGAAGCAAAGAGATGCATGAGTTGCGGCATGTGTTTCGACTGCGGAAGCTGTTTCGAATACTGTTCTCAAAGCGCAGTCAAAAAACTGCCGAAAGGCCAGCATTTCGAGTTTCATTTAGAAACGTGCAACGGATGCAAAAAATGCGCTGAAAGCTGTCCGTGCGGCTATATAGACATGGTTTAAATATTAAAAATAATTAAAAATTAACAGGAGGTTTTACTTATGGCTGAATTTGATTATAACGGAAAGAAGATCGAAACCGACGACGAAGGCTACCTTCAAAACTTGGGGGATTGGGACAAAGGCCTCGCGGAAGTTCTTGCGAAGCAGGAAAACGTGGTGCTCACTGAAAAGCACTGGAAACTTATCGATTGGATAAGAGATTATTTTATTAAGTTTCAGGTTGCGCCTGCAATTAAAACTCTTGCAAAAGAGGTTATGTCCATCGAAAATTTACCGGATAAAAAGGAAGCAAATAAGTTCATTTATGAACTGTTTCCCGAAGGTCCGGCTAAACAGCTCGCTAAAATAGCGGGGCTTCCAAAACCTACAGGCTGCGTCTAATTAATATATTGCCCATAGAGACCGATGTTATTCATCTCTATGGGCAAAATAATTTTTATTAAACGATGTAAAATTTTGTTCAGGGGGAATAAATATGACGCCTCTTAATTTAACGACGGCAATTTTTTTATTTTTTACTTATACGGTCGGTTTAATTTTCGTAATTGCGGTAGTATTAAGGATATATCAATACGCGACCACCCCGCAGCCTATTAAACTTCCACTTACGCCCGCTCCTTTAACCGCAGGCGGAGCTTTTGCCAGAATTCTGGGAGAAGTTATTTTTTTTAAGAGTCTTTTTAAATCAAACAAGCCTACGTGGCTTTTCGGCTATCTTTTCCATATAGCGTTTTTTCTCTTGATATTCATGCATTTTTTAAGGCATTTTATTTACGCAAATCCGCTTCCATGGTGGTACGATATATTCGTCGATATCGGTATAGTGTGCGGCATCACGATGGTGCTGTCCCTTTTCTTTCTTTTAATGAGAAGGGTGCTCGTCGAACGCGTAAAATTCATATCTTTATTTTCGGATTATATAATATTGATTCTTATTATGCTTATCGGCCTGGCGGGATTGTCGCTAAACTATGTGATATCTCCGTCGGCGCTGACAGTCGTGGATAACCAGCTTGACCCGTATATGAACGGACTTTTAAACTTCCAATTCACGAATATTCCGTCGAACCCCGTTTTCCTGATCCATTATACGCTCGTATTGCTACTCGTGCTTTATATTCCGTTCAGCAAGGTGATGCATTTCGTCGGCATATTCTTTTCGCCTACAAGGAATATGGTCGATAACCCTGAGGAAGAAAGATATTACAGGCCTAACGCAAAAGATTTATCTATTTAAATTATTAACTTGGTAAATTTAAATTAAATTAAAAATTTTAAAAATCGAAAAAACTTAATTTATTTAATTACGCCGATATTTTGATTTTTAACCGTGAAACGCAGGGGGTAATAATTTATGGCTAATCCAAAAGACAAATATAAAATTCCGGTACTTGACGGAAATATTCCGATTCCTAAAATAGTTCCCGGAGCTTCGGCTTACGAGCATATGGTTGAAGCTCAGAAAGTCGATATGGAAGCTCTCGGTTTTCCTTTCAAGCTAAAAGACGGATGGAAGGAAAAGGCTATCGGAGTTTTCAAGGAAATATTAGACAACAATAAGGCGGTAAGGGATTATATGGATATTTGCGTCAGATGCGGCGCATGTACGGACAAATGCCACTTTTTTCTCGGAACCGCAGACCCTAACAATATGCCTGTTCAAAGGCAGGAATTGATGAGAAAGGTTTACAGGTATTATTTTACTCCCTCGGGCTTTTTCAAAAGCCTTTCCAATTCTCAGGAATTGACGGAAGAAGTTTTAAAAGACTGGTTTACCTATTTTTATCAGTGTTCGGAATGCAGAAGATGCTCCCTTTATTGTCCCTACGGCATAGATACGGCTGAAATAACCATGGCCGCCAGACAGATAATGGATTCGATAGGACTCGGCCAGAAATACGCGACTGAAGTCATACATAAGGTTTTCAGAACCGGCAACAATATAGGTATTCCTCCGCTCGCCTTAAGGAATACTCTGGACGATTTGGAAGAGGAAATAAAAGACGAGTCGGGTAAAGACGTCAAGATACCTATGGACGTAGAGGGAGCGGAAGTTTTGCTGGTTCCTCCTTCGGCAGATTTTTTTGCAATGCCCCATATGGAATCTTTGAAAGGATACGCAAAAGTATTCTATAAATCCGGCATAAGCTATACCGTTTCGTCGTATGCTTCGGAAGCCGGAAATTTCGGCATGTTTCTGGGCAGTTACAAAAACACCAAGGAAATCAATAAAAGAATATGGGACGAGGCAAGAAGGCTTAAAGTTAAAAGGGTAGTTATCGGGGAATGCGGGCATGCGTGGAGAGCGGCCTACACATATTCCAATACAATGAACGGACCGTTCGATTTCTTGGATTCCAAATACAGGCAACCGATGCATATTTGCGAATTTACTCTGGGACTAGTAAAGGACGGCGTCGTAAAACTCGACCCTTCGGCGAACGACGATAAAGTCGTTACGTTTCACGATTCGTGCAATGTCGCGCGTGGTTCCCGAATGGGAGATTTTAAAGGTGGACAGATAGTTATACCGCGCGAATTGATAAAAGCCGCCGCCAATAAATTTGTCGAACTGAGGGAAGGCACCACAAAAGAAAGCACTTACTGCTGCGGAGCCGGAGGCGGACTTTTGACCGAGGAAGTTATGAATCTCAGATTAGCCGGCGCGATGCCCAGAATGCAGACGGTCAAGGAAGCCGTTGACAATCACGGAGTTAATTTTTATGCCCTTATCTGCGCAATCTGTAAAACCCAGTTTTCTAAAATATTTCCCCTCCACGGCTTTGAAGAGGAAATGGTCGGCGGAATCCATCAGCTCGTCAGCAATGCTATAATATTGTAAAAAAATAAAATTAAAATAATTTACGGCGGCGGAAGTTCTCGATTTAAACTGGGAATTTCCGCCGCGGTTTAAATATGAAAGCGGGATTTTAAAAAAAGATTAAAAGATTAAAAATTAAGGAGGGATTAATGAAATTCGGCGTTCTTATAAAAGACGGACCTTATACGCATCAGGCAATGGACAGCGCCTACAATTTTATACTTGCGGCGCTGGAATCGGGGCATGAAATACAGGGAGTTTTTTTTTATAACGAGGGTGTGTGTAATACTTGCGGAACTATGGAACCCCCGCGGGACGAAAGAAACATTAAAAATTTGCTTTTAGGACTTAACGAAAAAGGCATCAGGCTGATAGTATGCGTTGCCGCCGGCAAAAGAAGAGGCTTGGTGTCCCAAACGGTTTCCTGCGCAGGCGAAATATCGGGATTGGGACAGTTATTAGAATTATGCATAGAGTCAGACAGGATGATAACATTTTAGTTATTTACGGACATTAATTTTTTAAATAATCGACGAGGTGATATTATATGGGAGAACAGGAGAAAACAAGCGTTATGTTTGTGTGCAGAACCGCTCCGTATGGAACTATTTTTGAGCAGGAGGCCATAGAAGCAATGGTTATGTTCGGAGCCTATGAACAGGATATAAGCGTCGCGTTCGTAGACGACGGGGTGCTTGCTTTAAAAAAAGGACAGGATCCGTCTTTGCTGGGAAAGAAAAATTTTTCTATGACGTATATGATTTTAAAAGACGATTTTGAAATATCGCATATTTATGTCGAAAAGGAATCCCTTGTAGAAAGAGGAATGAGCGAAAGCGATTTAATTACGGAAGTCGAGATTTTAGACAGAAACGCCTTAAGGCAAAAAATGAATGAAATGAAGGCTTTTCTGCCGTTTTAAAAATCATTATTTTTTTAACGGCGTTTTCGCCGGTAATTTTAAAATATAAGGAGGGGAAATAGATGATGCATATAGTAAAAAGATCGCCTTACGAGTCGTCTGCTTTAAGCAATGCCTTAAATTATATAGTCCAGGGCGATATAATGCTATTGACGGAAGACGGCATATACGCCGCGAAAAAAGGCGGTAAATACGAAAGTTTATTAAAAAACTTAATACAGAAAAATGCGGTTTATTGTCTTTTGGCGGATATCAAGGCCAGAGGAATTCAAGACGGCGAAATAATAGAAAACGTAAAAATAATTGATTATAAGGGTTTTGTCGAAAAGGCCATAGAGCATAATCCTATGACGTGGGCATAGGCATAAACGTCTCTTGCAGCTGCGATGTTAATATTAAATAAATTAATAAGAAATGTGGATTGTGCTCGCCGTTCAAATCCTAATTAAAAAAGAGTTATAAAATATTAAAATAGTTGTTGACATTTAGAAAAAATAATATTAAATTTATAAAGTTATATAAAAAATTAAAGCCTATACATAATAAATCCGCAACAAATTACCATACTTAAATATCTGGAGGAATAAAATGGCGTTAGTAAATCCGCACGGGAAAGAAAAAAAATTAAAGCCTTTGCTGCTATCCGGTTCGAAACTCAAAGCAGCTAAGGAAAAAGCAAAAAGCCTTAAAAAATTACCTATGACCTCGAGAGAAACATCGGACCTAATAATGCTCGGCATAGGCGCTTTTACTCCGTTGGAAGGATTCATGGGGAAAAAAGACTGGCAGGGCGTAGTAGATAATTACACCATGGCAGACGGAACGTTCTGGCCCATACCTATTACTCTTTCCGCCACAAAAGAATTATCGGGAGAAATTAAAATAGGAGAGGAAGTCGCTCTCGTCGATTTTGAAACCTCCGAAATTATAGGAATAATTACCGTATCCGAAAAATATTCCATAGACAAGACGCATGAGTGCCAAAAAATATTTAAAACTACCGATATGGAGCACCCCGGGGTCCAAAAGGTTATGGCTCAGGGAGACGTCAATATTGCGGGCAAGGTCGTAGTTTTAAGCGAGAGCACCTATCCGGTCGAGTTTAAAGAAATATACATGCGTCCCGCGGAAGTAAGAAAAGTATTCGAGGAAAAAGGATGGAATACGGTTGCCGCTTTTCAGACCAGAAATCCTATGCACCGTTCGCACGAATATCTTGCGAAAGTAGCCGTAGAAACCACCGACGGCGTTCTTATTCACCAGCTTATCGGAAAATTAAAGCCGGGAGATATTCCCGCCAGCGTCAGAGCGGTTGCAATCAATACCTTAATGGACAAATATTTTGTTAAAAATACCATTGTTCAGGCAGGCTACCCTATGGAAATGAGATACGCAGGACCGAGAGAGGCCCTTCTTCACGCAGTTTTCAGGCAGAATTACGGTTGTTCGCATCTTATCGTCGGAAGGGACCATGCGGGAGTCGGCGACTATTACGGGCCGTTCGACGCCCACAAGATATTCGACGAAATTCCAAAAAACGCGCTTGAATTAAAGCCTTTAAAAATGGATTTAACGTTTTACTGCCATAAATGCGACGGTATGGCATCTACCAGAACATGTCCCCATCCTAAAGAAGACAGGCTCACTTTAAGCGGAACTATGCTAAGAAAACTTTTATCGGAGGGACAGGAAGTTCCAGACCATTTTTCCAGGCCGGAAGTATTAGCTATACTCAAAGACTATTACGCCTCTCTTTCTAAAGACGAAAAAGTCGAGGTTAAACTGCATAAAGCGGCCAAAGGGGAGATTTAATGCCGTTAAGCGTCAAATCAGGCCAAAAATGTTATTTGCACGCGCAATATACATAATATATATACATACAGATATATAGTTTTAGTTTTATTTATTAATAACAATATAATTAAGGAGGTATGAAAATGCCAAGTTTTGTAATTGCCGAAAAATGTGACGGTTGCAAGGGAAGGGATAAGACTGCATGCCAGTATATCTGCCCTAACGACCTTATGGTTCTTAACAAGGATATTATGAAGGCTTACAACCAGGAGCCCGACCAGTGCTGGGAATGTTACAGTTGCGTTAAAATTTGTCCTCAATCGGCTATCGAAATAAGGGCCTATCAGGATTTTGCTCCTATGGGCGCTTCCGTTATCCCTATGCGCGGTTCCGATTCCATTATGTGGACCGTTAAATTCAGAAACGGAAAGATTAAAAGGTTTAAATTCCCAATCAGAACCACTCCCGAAGGCGGTTTAGACCCGTATAAGGGAATTGCGGACGTCAATGCGGGAAGTTTAAAAGACGAACGTTTATGCGATGAAATCGGGATAGAACTTACGGCCCCTAAGAAATAACGCATTAGCCGTTTAAAAATCTATTAATTTTAATTAAAATAATTATAAATTGCGAGGATAAATTGTTATGGCTGAAATGAAAGGTTCGATGACAAGCACCGATGTATTAAACAATTATACCATAGAAGAAATCGACACCGACGTTTTAATCGTCGGCGGCGGCATGGTTGGATGCGGAGCCGCATTCGAAATAAAAAAATGGGCGCCTAAAGATATGAAAATAACGTTGGTCGAAAAAGCCTCTATTGAAAGAAGCGGCGCCGTTGCGATGGGACTTTCGGCAATCAACACTTATCTTGGAGTCAATACTCCGGAAGATTACGTTAAACACGTCGCCAACGACCTTATGGGCTTAGTTAGGGAAGACCTTATTTACGACGTAGGCAGACACGTAGATTCCACCGTTCAGCTTTTCGAAAAATTCGGCCTTCCGATATTCA
>JAJYZM010000009.1 GCA_021799935.1 bacterium
ATAAATACCTTTTGCAATTCCCGCAAATTTCAAAATATTTTTCATTTTACCTCCAGCGCATTGTGTATATTTTATCATTATAACATTACTTTTTCCAATTAAAATATTTACCCTAATCCTCTAATCCCGCATTATAATTTTTATATTTCGGATTCCAAAACCGCGCGGGTTTCCTGTTCTATTTTTTGGATTATAATATTGCTATCGCCTTTTTCGGCGGCGCCTATAGGTCTTAAAATATGAAACTCGACTGTTTGCCCCGGATGGACGGCAAAGCTGTTTTTTCTTAAAATATTTACCGTGCCTTTAATAGCGACTGGAAGGACGGCAATATTATCATGTTTTAAAAACATATTAAGCCCGCCTTTTTTAAAACTTAAAAGTTTTCCGTCCAAAGACCTCGTGCCTTCTGGAAAAATGAGTATAGAGGTTTTGTTTTTAATGAGTTCGGCGGATTTCCTAACGCTTTTAAAAGCATTTCTCAAATTTTCCCTGTCTATGGGGATATAGCCGAGCCTTTTCATAGAGCGGCCAAGAAACGGTATTTTAAAAAGAGACGCCTTTGCAATAAATTTAAAATTTAAATCGAGCAAAGCAAGTAAAACGAATATGTCGAAATAACTCTGGTGGTTTGACGTAATAATATAAGATTTTTGCGGGGATATATTTTCGGCGCCCGCGACGTTCACTTTTATCATGCAGGCTTTTAATATGACTTTTGCCCATAATTTTGCTATATTATGCGGAATTTTTTCGCCGAAAAACGAAGTTATAACGGCAAGTATTCCTAATATTACGGTTGAAAACGAAATAACCGTCCAGCAGTATAAACTTAAAAAGAAATTTAATACCAAAACAGGCTTTTTCTCCTTATTGCAGGGTAGCATTAAATTATTTTTATGTTAAACGCAAATTAATAAAAAACTTCTTGAATCTGGATTGCGACAAGTTCTCCGCTGGAATTTTTAACTGCCTCTACTTTCACGGTCTCTCCTTTCTTTAAATCGGAACATGAAATATCCGACATATTTTTAATAACGGAAGAGGAAGCCGGCGGGGCAGCGCATTTCGTATCGCTTGTAATATATACAGTTATCCCGTTATAAAAAGTCATAGACGAAACCGAAACATCCTTTATCATGCCGCCGTAAAAATAAGAACCCGGTGAAGGCTTTATTATATTTTGCGCGTCCGCCGAAACATATCCTGGCAAGCCTATAAACATAAAGGCGGATAACAGAAATAAAATAACTATAGGTAATTTTTTATTTAAATCCATTGTTTTCTCCCAAAACACGCGTTTTGTTTAACTAAAAAATAAAAAAATTAATCATGTTATATTAATTATATTCACGGCAGTTGAAACCATGAAGTCGGTACCAGCTTTGACGTAAGAGATGGTATTTTTTGGGTTAAAACCGCCCCCGTCGACGTCGTTACTATTAAATTGCCGTTTGAAATTACCGGAGCGGAAGGAACGCCGCTTCCTATCACCATTGATTGCGATGCGCCTGCTCCCGCCACATTAGAGATAGTTGTAGTACCTCCGCTCGTCGTTATAGTTCCGCCTCCGTTAAGATAATAAACAGCATACAAATTGGCGGTTCCGTAACCGCAGGCGTTGGCCGTTGCGGAAGGAGTATATGTAACGAAATATACAACGCCGTCATATACCTGAGCGGTTCCGACCGCTTTTTCCCCCTGGCTTAAATTAATATACCACCCTGCGCTCGAACTCGGCAATGTTCCGATTCCGCTTGTTCCGGTTGAATCCGTTAGATTAGTTTCGCTATACGGACCAGATGTAGCGCATTCTCCCGTCCCCTGAGTTCCTACAGTGTTTAATCCGATTAATTCGTTATCTCTGGCAGTAATAACCTCGGTTAAATTTCCCCTGTTGCCAGTGCCGAAAAACAGCCATAAATTGCCGCTTGAGTCATAAGAAACAGCCGGAGGAAAAAATATATTTAAAGGCGCGGATGTTTGATTGGAAGCAAAAACCCTGCAGCCCGTCCAATTTTGCGTATTTCCCGAACCCTGCGGAGATTCCCCGAAGGGTATATTAAATGCCCACATTTGTCCGCCCAAATCTCCCACATAAAAAGCTTGAAGCATAAAATCTGAACTCTCTATGGGAGCAATCGTGGAAGGAATTGAATAAGCCATATGCGAATCGTTTGCGCTGTCGAATTTCCATAGCTCCTGTTCGTTAACATAGTTAGGAGCCCCAGAAGTTCCCGTATTTACCGGATTCGGTTCGACATATAGAGAATATACTGCCTGTCCGGCGGTATTATTAGACGAATATCCGCCTCCGATAAAAGCCGTCCATGTTTGGATATATTCAGGAGCAGCAACCGGACTCTGAGGATTGGGATTGTTTCCGCAAACCCCTGTCCCGCCGTTGGTTGAATTATAATTAGGATTAGGCAGGCAGACATAGGTCATTAAAGGCTCAGACCATGTATTACCCATAGGAGCAGTAGATGCGGAAGCATCGGAAAAATCCCATAATCCGGTCGGATAAGCGCTTCCAAGATTTCCTGGGTTCGTTAAATCGACCGCATAATAACTTGTTCCGCCGTCTCTTTCCCCCCCTACTAAAACCGTATGCCAACTGCTTACGGGTATTCCAGCAGATATAGGATATGCAGACGTATCTAAACTATTAGCCGTACCGTTAAAAATATTGCCGAAGAACGTATCGTTAATAGACGGAGTCGAATCCACAAATTCGTATATAGAAGGCTGAGTAACCGATGATTCATACCATGAGGTAATCTTCGGCAAAGAAGAACCGCTGTTTGTATCTAAAAAATCCGGCGGGATATATCCGAATAGTTCGCTTCCCGTCCCGTCCGTAAAAGAACTCGTCGAACTATCCCATGTTCCCGCATCAAATCCGTGCAGCATGCCGTCATTTGCTCCTACGACTAAAACCATCCGCCTCTTGGCGTATTGCGACTTAAACGATTGATAAGACAAGCTCGAATAGGGATAAGAAGGCGGCGAGAGCAATACTGGATCTGAATGGAATATCGCTCCCAGTTTCCAGTTATCCGTCGCGCTGTCCGGATTTAATACAAAATTTATTATATCGTCGGCGCATGCGCTTTCCGATGTTGAGCCCGGACAAACCGAGGCGTAATTGGTTGAATTTAATCCGAGCAACGTTTCTAAGTTAGAAACATTGCTTATATTAAACGGGATTGTTTCATTTAGCCCGGTTGAAGGATTTGTTTCGTTAGTGGTTATAAATCTTGATGCTGGTGATTCGGTTTGGAGCTCTCCGCCTGCCCCGTTACCGTTATCCCAGTATGAATCGCTTGTAATTATCTGCCCGCCTGTACTGACGGCAGAACCGTTAGGTCCTGTTAGCTGCCCCTGAGAATTCAACTTAAATAAAAATATATTCCCCTCTCCCCATAAAGGCTGATTCAAAGCCTTAAAATCTGCATAATAAACATTGCCGTTTTGCGCATTAACCTGATGGACGACTGGCGAAGTGAAAGAAGTGGACTGCGCTTCAATCTGGTCGAATATCGTAGTAAGCGAATTGACTAACTCGCTGTAATTAAACGTTAAATAAACTGTGCCGGAAAGCGTTAACGTTCCGCTAAAATTAGAAAGCGGGTTGGATAAAAGAATAGTATCCGCGTTAGGGTAAATTCCGGTTACTACGGCGCAGTCGAAACCTGCCGAAGAATATATGCCGCTCGGCTCTCCAGTTGAACTTGTATTGTTTGCTTCGCAATCGGAAGACTGCCAGCCGTTGTCCGATACCGTATCGCCGACCAGAGCTCCGTTCGTAGTCGAAAATGCCGCCGACGGAAGCGTAAAGGTTGTAGAAGAACCGCCTGCCGCTGCCTGAAACTGCAAAGGCAAGGAAATGACTGTTTCTGGATTGGTAGCGGTATCAACGGTAGGGGGCCCGATTCCTGCTCCCGCATTTGCCATAGCCTGAATATAGGAAGGTCCGCTTACTCCTCCGCTGTAACCAAATCCTATCATAAATGTTTCTATTGGATATGTAGTATCTACGTTTGTATATAAATTGTAAAGTTCGCCCGGTGTATAGGCGGCTGACGGATCGTTTGCTTCTCCATCCGTTATAATTATATTAAAATTTCGGCGGCATGCTTTTGCACCGTCCGAGGCAAGGGAATTGGTAAAATATGATATCATTTCTTTAACCATTGAATACATGGGCGTTCCACCTCCTGCCTTTAAACCTGTTACATAGTTGCCGGCAGGGTCTTCGAGGGTGCCGTAATCTTTGGCATCCCATAAAACGTAATTTATCGCTTGACCCGCAATATTTGAAGGGTCAAAATACGGGTCGGTCGAATTGTTAGAATTTGAGCTAATGGTGGTAGTCGTTGACTGGGTCAGGCTTCCGTTTACGGTTAAAGGAACGTATAATGTCCATGGAGAATTACCTGTACCATTAGCAACATCGTTTAAATAAGGCAAATAATCGTAAGAGATAAAATACAATCCGTTTTCGTCGGAATTGCCGGAACAATATTCGGAATTAAATGGATAATTGTTATTATAATTATTGGTCCCGCTTAAATAATATTCGCCGGTTTCATCGGGAATTCCTGTCCCTGTGCTTCCGCTGTAAGGAAAATATGAAGCGGTAGAAGGATTTTGAAAAGATTCGTCGTTTGAATATATACACTGGTCAGCCGTGCCGCTCGTATATGTGTACTGTGAGTCTATTTGGTCGAATGTCGCAAACGCAAAATTTAGATTCGAAAAGGCAGAATCTGTAACAATCTCGGATATAGCCATTTTTGCGTTGTATATCTTTGAAAACACGCTGTTGGACCCCGGCGCCCATGCGAAAGAACCGCCTCCACCGCTCCAGGATTCAGGGGCGTCATACCCGTTTGCAGTAGAGTTCTTCCACTCGACCCCCTCATTCCACATCATAGAACCAGAAGTATCCAAAAATATTAAAACATTGGGGTTATTAAGATTTGTAAGTAAGGAGGTATCGGAGGCATAAATTTTATTTGCCGAGAAGTTTGAACCTAGAAAAAAGATTAAGAAAATAAACGTAAAGATTATTTTCATAAAAAATCCTGTTTTATTATTCATTTCTCCACCTTTAATCCCCGTTTCTTAAACTCCCTTCCTTATAAAGATAAGGAGGGGAGCCCATTAGGACGGGGTAATTATCCCTTTATTATTGGTTGTATCCTACCTGAATAGGCCCGTAACTGAAAGTCATACCGGTCTGAACGGTTTTTGAGCCGTTTTGGTTTTGAGTTATAGTGTTTATCTGCCCGTTATAAAAATGATAATTAAGGCTGTACCCCGGAACGCCTCCATAAACCCCTTCGTATTCAAAACCGAATGAACCGCTATTGTTAGCAAATCCTAAAGCGTTTGAAAAATTCGAATTTATATTTGCGGCGGTCAATCCGATATAAGTAGGACTTTGCTGCACCGTATTATTGCCGCTTATAGTATAATAATATATACTTGGGGACGGCATGCCTATTCCCGTATTGGTCTGCTGGCTCGTATTTAACTGGGCAAGCACGATATTCATAGCCGAGTTCGATATATTTAAAGTCTGCTCGGAAGACGTATAGTTTCCGGCGTTTAGAATATCTGTCCCGGTTGTTTCTATAGCTACCGCCGCCAATATGCCAAGAATTGCGATAACCAATATTACCGTTACAAGGGCTATTCCACGATTATTTTTTGTTATAATATTTATAAAATTTTTATTTTTCATATTATCACATTAACTGCCGTAATAGGCGTTCCTTAAAAATATGCTTGAGTTTAAAGTTTTCAAAATGTTATTGCCTACGACCTGACCTGCGTTTCCTTTGGCGCCGATCCCGCCTGCATTAGAATTGTAAGGAACGTTAACGCTGTAAGCCGGCGAATCGGACAGCGCTACGTTAGACTCGCCGGTAACGGACAAATTTAAGTAGGGAGGCTCAGACTGATTTGTGCCGTTGCTGTAATAAACTTTAATTTGCCCGGCAGGCGAAGTAGAAGTTATGTAATATGACATCGGGCCGTTAAAATTATATCCTTCAGGCGCAACCGCAAAATTATTAATATAATCGCTGAGGGTAATCGTATTTGAACATTGCGGCGGCGTATATGCGCCGCCTGCTCCAGGCGCCGGCGGCTCTATGAATATCTTGCTCAAAGTGCACTCGTATAAATTACCCGGAACATCGAACGGAGCATTAAAATTATATGTTGTATTTCCCCAATAAAATAAAATTTGATTTACGGAAGATACGTTTCCGCCGCCTATGCTTTTAGGCGGCACAGGATTATTAGTGCCACAGGGATTATTTCCATGACCAGGATTTACAACAATCGCGTTAGAATTAGTTAACACGTTTGTAACGCAAAAAGTTATCGGTGCGGCGGGAAGCGGATTATTATTAAGGGGCGTCGGGTTCTCAATATTAATAACCTGACCTATATAAAAGTTATTAATATTGCAAGAGCAGGGAACGTTTGGGTCGGCGCACAAGTTAAACCTTGCCGATGCAGATTTTGAGTTAGAATTTGCGTTAGGTGTTAAAACACATGGGATAGAATTGTTAACTACGGCGCTATAACTTACTAAAACCTCGTACGGATTGTTTGGATATGCCGCGCTGACAACTTGAACCGGAGGTACCGGATTACCTTGAGAATATGCATAATAACCGTTTCCGTAGTCGAATCCCGCCATACGCAGCGAATATCTTACGGTATTGAAAGCCGTATTTAATCTTTGCTGTTCGGTCGAAATGGACCTGTTAAATCTTATGACGCCGGATTGAGTCAGTAAAATGAATCCTGCCGCCGCAACTACTATTACGGAAATTGCCAGGGCTATTATAAGTTCGACCGTGGTCAAGCCGTTACTGTTATTCAAAACCGCTATCGGTCTTTTTTTATAAAAACCTGCCGTACGGCTCAAAGTATGGCAATATATGTGAAAATTATTTTCTTTCGCTTTCTTGCTCATAAAGTTAATTTTTAAAATGGTTATGAAATTAAATCGTTCATTATTATTACATGCTGTCCGGTATCCTGCCAGCTGACTTCAACCTGGGCGTTAATAACCGTAGTTGAGGCGGGATAAGGTTGACCTGTTACGGGATTATTATAGGAAAATTTAATAGTTACGGTGTAAGGTAAAGTTACCCCCAGTCCAGTCGGAGAAGGTGAATCGGGAGCAACTCCCCCTACTGTTAAAGCCGGATTTATACAGGAAGTTATCGGGTTTCTTGCGTCTGCACTCGGTGAAACAATGGGCTTTACCGTATAAGTACAAGTTCCCGGCACGACAAAGGTACATGTCGGCGGCAGGGGAGCAAAGTTAATGGGAGCATTCTGTATTCCGCTAACCCCGAGGCAGTTTAGCTGGCTAACCTCCGCCTGCGCTATAGTAGTAGCCGTATTTATCTTGCCCGCCGTAGCATTGTTATTTGTAAGGGCGACCGCCAGCGCCATTACGCCCAGAAATCCGATGGTAAGAATAACCATAGCAATCATAACTTCCAGCAAAGAAGCACCGCTGCGGTTTTTTATTAATAGACCGTTGTTCCTAATCATAAAATTTTATTTTAAAAATTCTATTTTTGTTTTATATATTGATTATATCATCATCCGAAAAAAAGTCAAAAACCTTCAAACTATGAATATCTATCCGTCGGGTTTAATTAACGGCAAACTGCTTTTAAACGAGTTCTGTAACCGAAATTTAACGGAAATGAAATAAAAACGAAATAAAAATTTAACGGAAATTTAACTTGCCAAAATAAATTACTTAAATTATCATAATTTAAGAAACTTTTATTAAAATATTAAATCTTTATTAAATTTCGGAGGTTTTATGGGTAGTCTTAACAAGGTATTATTAATCGGCAATCTAGGTAAAGACCCTGAGCTCAGATACACGCCGGACGGTCTTGCAATCCTAAAGTTTTCCATTGCGACGTCGGAATATTTTAACGATAAATCAGGCAATAAATCAGAAAAAACGACATGGCATAATATCGTATTGTTCGGAAAAATGGCGCAGAATCTTGCAAACTATTTAAACAAAGGAAAGCAGGTATTCGTGGAAGGCAGGATTAACAACCGTTCTTACGACGACAAAGACGGAAATAAAAAATATATCACAGAAATAGTTGCTACTAATATCGTTCTGCTTGGCGCCAAAGGCGGTGGAGGCGGAACTGAAGCTGCAGATGTTGATTATGGGCAAACTTCAAACGATTACGGCTATGCTGGGCAAAACGCCGGCAGTTCTTACGGCGCCGGTTCCGCAAATACCGGCGGGGCGTCAAACCAGCCGAACGAGGACGACGATATTCCTTTTTGACGCTTACCTTATACCAATATGTAAAGAATTAATATATAGCCCGCTGTGTTTGCAGCGGGTTTTTTATGCGTCAATTTTTAAACGGATTTAATATTTTAAGACTATTTTTAAAGTTTAATATTATAATTATGCCGCATATTTATGCCGTCAAAATTTTAATATTCAATTTGTCGGCTTATAAAATCAAAATGCTTAAAATCCGAAAGATGCCTGGGCATAAATAAATCTGGGCATGCCCGGTATAACTTCCTGAACGGGATTATAGCCTGAAGCGGCGTAAGTATAATCCGACCACCAATTATAACGCCTATTTAGAATATTGGTCATAGAAAGCGACAATTTTACGGTCTTAAGATTTATTCCGTAAAATAACGATATTTTGCTTAAATTGAATTTACGCGACGCATAACCGTTTAAAATGAAATAACCGCCGATTTCATAATTTTGATTTATATCGTAATATATCCCGTTGGTCTGGGCGCTTACGGGAACATACTGCGTTCCCGTATATCTCCCCCATATCTTTAGATGAGTGCCTAAAACTTCGGTAAAACCCCCTAAATCCGCTGAGTCTTTAGGGATATAAGAAATATGCTGCCCTGCCGAGACCGACCCGTAATTTCCGGTAAAACTTGACGTGAATTGTGCGATATTATAAGAGTAATTCGCAAATATGCCGGATATTTTATTAATATTATATTTAGACGACAGTTTAAAACCTTCCCGTCTTGCCTTTCCCGAATTAAAAGATACTGAAACGCCTATAATCGGATTGTAAACGGAATTAAATTTATTTTTATAATCTTTTCTGTAAATATTTGCGCTTAAAAAAAGATTTTTATGCGAATATTTTGCGCCGAGTTCATAATCCGTTATGTTTTGAGGTTTTTCGGCCATTAACGGGTCGTAGCTTTCCGTAACTTCCTCAGTTTCGAAGTTGTTAGAAATATACTTAGACCCTACCAGCGGAACTCCGACCGTTTTGCCCCATGCGGCATAAATCTCGACAACCTTAGCCGGAGAATAGACGGCCAAAATAGACGGCTGCCAGTAGTTATAAAAATTAGAAAGGGTCCCGCCTACCGCGTAATAATAACCCGGTTTATAGTCTGCGACTTTTTTAATTGTTTGGTATTTTAAAGCCGCCTCTATAAAAAATTTTTCAGGAATTATTTTAATTTTATCCTGCACATATAACGAATAATTAGACATTGCGTCATATTCATCCCATGCATCGTTATACATATCTCCTTCCGGCATATTGTAGCTTCCGTACCAAAACTCGGCCGACCTTGTTGAATAAGACAAAAAATCTCCGCCCAATTTAAGCTCGTTTAAAGGTAATTTCACGATAAACATAGGGGCGTCGCCTATCTCGGCAATATTATCTATAAAATTATGGTAAGCCGTTCCAGACGAAGATGAGCCGAATTCCGCCGCCGGATTATATAAATTTTGCGCGGTCGGTTCTGCCCAATTTACCGAAGAATTAGGCAGACAGTCTCCGTTAAACAAGATAAGCGTGTTCGGTTGAAAATTAGGATTGGCGTAACTGTTTCTAAAATATCTTTTATAGCTGTATAAAACTTTGTTTTCGAAAGTAACATTTTTATTTATATAATTCTTCCATCTTAATGCGGCACGCCATCTGTATTCGTTATTGTAAACATATGCCAGCCCAGTCGGAAAATTAAACTGGTATCCGTAAATATTTTCAAGAGATTTTGAAAATACCTGCGGAACGTAACCCCTGCCTTCATTGCTTCCGTATATAAATGCAATATTGGATTTATTGCCGTTATAATATTTTCTTAAAGCGGCGTAATAGTTTCTATCGCTTTCGGACGTATTTTGAATCCATCCTTTAGAATTACTTTCCAGAGCTTTTATATATAGCATAATGCCGCTTTGCAATATGCCCGTATTCAAATTAAACCCGTATTTTTTCGTATCGAAATCTCCGTATCCTGCAAATACGTCCGCGTAAAATTTTTCTGCGGGCATAACGGATGAAAGTTTAATCCCTTTTTTTATTTTAGCTTTAAATTTTATTTTTTTTAGGCTTTTAGCGGCGTAAACATTTACGGCGTTAAAGGAAAATAATGGCAGGAACAATAAGCATAATTGAATGTAAATTATAAACCGTTTATTCATATTTAAAGATTATAAACTCAATCCCTCTGCGCTGTCAATTTCGGCGTATAACCGAAAAAAATCCGCCGTTATGAGGCGGTTTTAAACAAAAATATATTTGCAAGCAGTGGCGCTATGTTGTAGAATGTAATTGAGGTAATTATTTATGGATTCATTTTTTGCTCCAAACGTTTCATTCGCAGTCGCATTTCTCGCGGGATTGTTTTCTTTCATAAGCCCCTGCGTGTTTCCATTAATACCATCTTATTTATCGTATATATCGGGCTTGTCTATGGACGAACTTATGCAGGACAGCCCTAAGGCTAAATTTGCCGCCGTTAAACATTCTTTGATGTTTATTCTGGGATTTACGGCAATATTTGTTCTGCTGGGCGTATTTTCGACTGCCGTAGGGGATTTGCTTCACTCTATATGGCTGATGAGAATAGCCGGAATATTTATTATAATTATGGGGTTATTTATACTCGGGGCATTTAATAGGTTAAAATTTTTGTCGTTTATGAACATGGACGCCGCCGTTAATATTAAAAATAAACCTTTCGGTTTAATAGGTTCGGCTCTCGTGGGTGTAGTATTCGCGGCGGCTTGGACGCCGTGCATAGGGCCGATACTCGCTTCCATCCTTTTTATCGCATCGACCCTCCGCAATACTGCCGCCGGGGCAGAACTGCTTTTTGTTTACGCAATGGGTCTTGCGGTTCCCTTTTTTATAAGCTCTTTATCTTTAAATTTATTTCTGTCGGCTTTCAAAAGGATAAAACCGTTTATAAAAACTATTTCGGTAATAAGCGGGGTAATTTTAATTGCCGTCGGGATACTGATATTTTTTAATTATCTCTCCGTAATATCTTTATATTTCGGGAATACTTTCCATTACAATATACCTTATAACGGATAACGGTAAAGTTTACAAAAACAGCGGCGGGCATAAATTGTATTTTATGACCGCCGCAGCTTATATCAAAATAAACTTTTAACCATTAAACATCGTAATACAGCGCAAATTCGTAAGGAACCGGCCTCATACGGACCGGATTGACATCGTTTTCCATTTTGCGCTCAATCCATGTCTGTATCAAGTCTTCGGTAAATACTCCGCCTTCAAGTAAAAATTTATGGTCTTTTTCGAGTTCTTTAAGGGCTTCTTCGAGCGAACCAGGGGCGACCGGAATATTTTTAAGTTCTTTTTTGGATAAAGTAAACAGGTCTTTATCCACTGGATTGCCCGGCTTTATTTTATTTTTAATGCCGTCTAATCCCGCCATAAGCAGTGCCGAGAAAGCTATATATCCGTTGGCGGTGGGATCCGGCGTCCTGTATTCGATTCTCTTTGCCTTCGGCGAAGCGGAATACATCGGAATTCTTACTGCGGCGCTTCTGTTTCTCGATGAATAAACAAAATTTACCGGAGCTTCAAAACCGGGAACTAATCTTTTGTAAGAGTTTGTCGTAGAATTGGTAAAAGCGCATAAAGCCTTTGCGTGTTTTAATATCCCGCCGATATAATAAAGCCCCATTTCCGACAACCCTGCATATTCTTTGCCCGCGAATAGCGGCTGGCCGTTTTTCCATAAGGACTGATGGACGTGCATACCGGAACCGTTATCGCCGAAAAGCGGCTTCGGCATAAAAGTAGCGGTCTTGTCGTATCTTCTTGCAACGTTTTTAATTATATATTTAAACCACATAAAATTATCGCCCATAGCGGTTAAGGAATTAAATCTCATATCTATTTCCGCCTGACCGCCGGTAGCAACCTCGTGGTGGGCGGCTTCGACCCTTATTCCTACATTCTGAAGTTCAAGCGCCATTTCATTTCTTATATCGGTCTGGGTATCTATCGGAGAAACCGGAAAATAACCTTCTTTATGCCTCGGCTTATGACCGAGGTTAGGCATCTCGTCTCTTCCCGTATTCCACGTGCCTTCTTCCGAATCGATATAATAATATCCGCTGTTGGAGGTCTGGTCGTATCTGATATCGTCGAATATAAAAAATTCCGCCTCCGGTCCGAAATATGCCGTGTCGGCGATACCTGTAGATTTTAAATATTTTTCGGCTTTCTGAGCTATATAACGAGGGTCCCTGTCGTAAAATTTTCCCGTAACCGGGTCTTTAATATTACATATCAGTGATAATGTTTTTGCTTCTATAAAATTGTCTATAACCGCCGTAGAAGCATCGGGTATCATAAGCATATCGGATGCATCGATGGCCTGCCAGCCCCTTATGCTTGAACCGTCGAATCCGAAACCGTCTTTAAAAGTATCCTTTGAAATTTCGCTTACAGGCACGGTAAAATGCTGCCATG
>JAJYZM010000010.1 GCA_021799935.1 bacterium
TATAGCGGATATGATAGAAACTGTAGCGGAAGCGCACAGTCTTGACGGGCTTATACTGCTGACTAATTGCGATAAAATAACCCCCGGCATGCTTATGGCATCTTTGCGCCTTAATATTCCGGCTATCGTCGTAACCGCCGGACCTATGCTTTCAGGACACTATCACGGAAACAGACTTTCTTTTGTCCGCGATACTTTTGAGGCTGTAGCAAAATTCAGGATAAACGATATTACGGAAAAAGAGCTTAACGACCTTGAAATGTGCGCTTGCCCCGGGCAGGGTTCATGTCAGGGTCTTTATACGGCAAACACTATGGCCTGCATGACCGAGGTTCTTGGAATGTCCTTGCCAGGCGCAGGTACGGCGCTTGCGGGTTCCGCTATTAAAAAAAGAATAGCTTTTGAGAGCGGAGCAAGAGTGGTCGATATGGTTAAAAGTCAAGTTCTGCCTAGAGATATAGCAACTATAGATTCTTTTAAAAATGCGATAGCAGTAGATATGGCGCTGGGCGGTTCTTCAAATTCGGTGCTTCATCTTCTTGCCATTGCAAATGAATCAGGAATTAAACTTGATTTAAAACTTTTCGACGAAATTTCTAAAAATACGCCCCAGCTAACGAGTTTAAGGCCTGCCGGAGAATATTTTCTCGAAGACCTTGATTTTGCCGGAGGAATTCCGTCCCTTTTGTATGAACTTAAAGATTTTATAAATACTAAATCTATGAACGTAAGCGGCAAATCTATAGGCGAAATAATATCTAACGTAAATTACGTAAACAACGAAGTAATAAGAAAAGCCGACAATCCTTACCGTAAAGAAGGAGGTATAGCCGTTTTATTCGGAAATTTGGCGCCTAACGGAGCTATTATTAAATCCAGCGGCGTAAGCTCTTCAATGATGAAGTTTAAAGGAACGGCGGCCGTTTTTGACAGCGAAGAATCCGCTATGGAAAATATTTCTAAAGGAAAAGTCAAAGAAGGAGACATCATAGTTATAAGATTCGAAGGTCCGAAAGGAGGGCCCGGAATGCGTGAAATGCTTGCACCTACTTCTCAAATAGTCGGAATGGGGCTCGGCGAAAAAGTAGCTCTTATTACCGACGGCAGATTTTCCGGCGGAACGAGAGGTCCGTGCGTCGGACATATATCTCCGGAAGCTCAGGAGGGAGGCCCTATCGCCTTGGTAAAAAACGGAGATAAAATAGAAATAGATATTCCCAATAGAAAATTAAGTTTAGATGTTTCTGAAACCGAATTAAACGAAAGAAAAAAACAATTTACGAAAAAACCGAAAAAAATAGACTACGGTTATCTGTCGAGATACGCCGAAATAGTATCTTCGGCTGACGAAGGCGCAATAGTAAACAGAAATATAAGGAAATAGTTATGAATCATAACAGAAATAATAATACAAAGAAAAATTTAATGACCGGTTCAAAGATAATTATTGAAAGCCTTATAAACGAAGGCGTAGATACTATATTTGGTTATCCCGGCGGCGCCGTTTTAAATATTTACGACGAGCTATTAAATTACAAAGATAAAATTAAACATGTGCTGGTAAGACATGAACAAGGAGCAGCTCATGCGGCGGACGGTTATGCCAGGGCATCCGGCAAAGTAGGAGTAGTTTTGGTGACGTCCGGTCCCGGCGCTACGAATACTATAACCGGTATTGCCACCGCAAATATGGATTCCGTGCCTATGGTGATTATTACCGGACAGGTGCCTACCAATCTTATAGGCAACGACGCTTTTCAGGAAGCCGATACCGTCGGCATTACCAGACCTTGTACCAAGCATAATTATTTGGTTAAGGACATAAAAGACCTTGCAAGAACTATTAAGGAGGCTTTTTATATAGCTTCCACCGGAAGGCCGGGCCCCGTCTTAATAGACATACCTAAAGATATTACTTCTAGCGTATGTGAGTTTGATTATCCGGAAACCGTTCAGCTGCACGGGTATAATCCTACATATTTCGGACATCATATACAGATAGCAAAACTTGCTTCGGAAATTTTAAAAGCAAAAAAACCTTTGTTGTATATAGGAGGCGGGGTAATAAGCTCTAATGCTTCCGCAGAACTTTTTGAACTGGCAGAATTGCTCGACCTTCCAATAACTTCGACTTTAATGGGTCTCGGCGGGTTTCCGTCCTGCCACCCTCTTTTTTTCGGTATGCTCGGTATGCACGGCACTTATGCCTCAAATATGGCGATATCTAATGCCGATTTTATAGTTGCTATCGGGGCGAGGTTCGACGACCGTGTTACGGGAAAAGTCGAAGAATTCGGCAGAAATGCTAAATTTGCCCATATAGACATAGATCCTTCTTCGATAGGAAAAAACGTAAAAATAGAAATACCGGTGGTGGGCGACGTTAAATCGGTTTTAAGCAGTCTTCTCGAAGTTTTGAACGGCAGAAACGAAGAAATATTCGAAGCGAAATACGAGAGGTTAGGCTGGCTCGAAGAAATAAACGCATGGAAGTACGAGCATCCGCTTACTTATAAAATGAACGACGTAATTAAGCCTCAATATGTCATAGAGAAAATATATGAATTAACCGGAGGAGAAGCAATAATAGCTACCGAAGTCGGCCAGAGTCAGATGTGGACGGCGCAGTTCTATAAATTTAAAAACCCTAGGACTTTACTAACATCCGGAGGCCTCGGAACTATGGGTTTCGGATTTCCTGCCGCTATCGGCGCACAGATGGCGCATCCGGACAAGATTGTTTTCGATATTGCCGGCGACGGAAGCATTCAGATGAATATTCAGGAACTTGCGACGGCGGTTCAGTATAACCTTCCGGTCAAAATAGCTATAATAAATAATAATTTTCTCGGCATGATAAGGCAGTGGCAGGAATTGTTCTATCATAAAAGATACTCTTTTTCGGAAATGAACGTTAATCCCGATTTCGTCAAACTTGCCGAAGCATACGGAGCCGTGGGTTTAAGAGCTAAAGACCCTGACGACGTAGTTCCCGTAATCGAAAAGGCGCTTTCTATAAAAAAACCGGTAATAATGGATTTTATAGTCGACAGAGAAGAAAGCGTATATCCGATGGTAGCGCCCGGTTCGCCTATTACCGGTATGCTCTTGGTTTAAATTTAAGATTAAAATTCAGTAACATTTTATTAAATAATTTAATATAATAATTACGATTATGGAAAAAACACATATTCTTTCTATTACCGTGGAAAACGAATCCGGCGTGCTTACCAGGGTAGCCGGACTTTTTTCGGCAAGAGGGTTTAATATCGACAGTATATGCGTAGCAAAAACTTTAGAAAAAAACGAGTCCAAAATGATAATAGCCACGTCAGGAGATGCACAAATTTTGGAACAGATAGTTAAACAGCTTAACAGGCTTATTAACGTAATTAAGGTTCAGGAATTTACTGATGACGACTCAGTGTTAAGGCAGACCGTTCTGGTTAAAGTTAACGCGGATGAAACGACGAAAGGCGATATTTTCAGGATAAAAGAAATATTTAACGGCAGGATTATAGACGTTTCAAGAAATCATTACACCCTTGAAGTCACCGGATCTGAAAAGAAAATAGATTCCCTAATAGACATTTTAAGGCCGCTCGGAATCAAAGACATAGTTAAAACCGGTATAATAGCTTTAGCCAGCGCTAAAAAAATAATATAATAAATATTATATATAAATTAATAAATTAAATAATAAAAATTTGATTGAGGGCGAAATGCCGCCGTCTCTCTAAATAAAGGAGGATTTAATGAATATTTATTACGAAAAAGATGCCGATTTAAAATTAATTCAGTCAAAAACAGTAGCTATAATAGGTTACGGTTCTCAGGGGCACGCTCACGCCTTAAATTTAAAAGATTCCGGCGTGAAAGTAATTGTAGGTTTGAGACCTGAAGGCAACTCTTTTTCAAAAGCTAAAAATGCCGGTTTTGAAGTATATCCGGTAAAAGAAGCCGCCGAAAAAGCCGATGTTATAATGATTTTGCTTCCCGACGAAATTCACGGAGAAGTTTATAAAAACGATATAGAACCGGGTTTAAAAGCTGATAAATATCTCGTTTTTGCTCACGGCTTCAGCATTCATTTCGGACAGATAGTTCCTCCTAAAGAAGTAAACGTTTTTATGGCTGCTCCTAAAGGTCCGGGGCATCTCGTGCGCCACGAATTTGAAAAGGGAGGCGGCGTACCTGATTTAATAGCCGTTCATAACGATTATTCAGGCAATACGAAAAATATGGCATTGTCTTATGCGGCTGCAATAGGCGGCGGTAAAGCCGGCATATTAGAATCTACGTTCAGGGAAGAAACGGAAACCGACCTTTTTGGAGAACAGGCGGTTCTTTGCGGCGGTTTATCGGCTCTTATGACCGCAGGGTTTGAAACTCTGGTAGAAGCAGGATATCAGGAAGAAAGCGCATATTTTGAATGTATACACGAAATGAAACTCATAGTAGATCTTATATATGAAGGCGGAATAGCAAACATGAGATATTCTATAAGCAATACGGCTCAATACGGAGACCTGACCAGAGGTCCGAGAATAGTGGACGAAAGAGTAAAACAGGAGATGAAAAGAGTCTTGGAAGAGATTAGAAACGGAAAATTCGCTACCGAATGGATGCTTGAAAATAAAGCCAACAAGCCTTCGTTTAACGCCATGACTAGAAACGGCGAAGAGCATCAGCTTGAAAGAGTCGGAAGCAGATTGAGGTCGTTAATGCCGTGGATAACAAAAAATAAAATAGTCGATAAATCTAAAAATTAAAACATAAATTTTGACATCGGGGCAGACTTATATCTGCCCCAGCATTAAAAAAATGAAATATATAGCGAAAGAAGGCATTCAGTTTATAGCAGTTGCATTGTTCTGTTCGCTAATTTTTTTAATTCTGGGCTTTTATGCAAAACATATGATTTTGAAATATATTTTTCTCTCTCTGTTTGCGCTTTCAGCCCTTTTCTTTTTTTTCTGCATATATTTTTTCAGGGACCCTGAGCGCAAGCCGGATTCTGTTTTAAAAGAAGCCGAAATAGTTTCTCCCGCCGACGGTAAAATAATATTTTTACAGAGGATTTTGGACGAAAGGTTTTTAAATGAAGAAGTTTTTAAAATTAGCATTTTTATGTCTCTTTTTAACGTGCACGTCAACAGGATTCCGTTCGGCGGAATAGTGGAAAAAATAGTTTACAATAAAGGCAAATTTTTTTCCGCAAATTTAGATAAGGCATCTTCCGAAAACGAGTTTAATGCGATAATTTTAAATGCGGGCGGAGTTTTAAAAGAAAAAAATGAAAAAATAGCATTTGTTCAGATAGCCGGACTTATAGCAAGACGCATAGTATGCAAAATTAAGGAAGGAGATACCGTAAAGTCCGGAGAAAGATTCGGCTTAATTAAATTCGGCTCCAGATTGGATATATATCTGCCTGTAAGTTTTACTCCTTACGTCGAAATTGGCGGTAAAGTTTTTTCAGGCAAAACAGTACTTGGAAAAATAAATGATAGCGTCGAATAAACAAAAAAAGAATTATTCTCCTATAAAAACCGCCTTACATAACAACGAGTTATATAAAAACAGCATGACTAAAGGCGTTTTTCTCCTTCCTAATCTTATAACCAGCCTTTCGCTTTTATCGGGGTTTTACTCGATAATTAATTCAATAGAAGGCAGATACTGGATAGCCGGCTGGCTTATAATAGCGTCTATATTTTTCGACGGAATAGACGGCAAGGTGGCAAGGCTGACTAATACAAGCTCTAAATTCGGAATAGAATATGATTCGCTGTCCGATTTAATCGCTTTTGGAGCGGCGCCGTCCGTTCTGCTGTTCAAATGGTTTTTTATGGATATGGGAAGAATAGGCTGGGCGGTTGTGTTCGTATATCTTCTCGGGGCGACGTTAAGGCTGGCAAGATTTAACGTTCAGGTAAACTCGGTCGAATATAAAAAGTTTACCGGACTTCCGTCTCCGGCGGCTGCAGGAACCATAGTTTCTACGCTTTTTTTTATTACGAAATTTTCAATACGCACATTGCTTATAACTAAAATTATGCTTATTTTGACGGCGGTAGTCGGACTTTTGATGATAAGCAACATCGGATACTTTGCCATGAAAGATTTTTCGGTTTTTAAACGCAGAGCTTTCGAGTTTCTGATATTGATATTATTTATTTTGATAATTATTATAATAAAACCGGTAGAATCTATTTTTACTATTTTCATACTATATTCATTCATTTCTCCGCTATTGTATTTTTATTTCGTTAATGTTAAGATAAAAAAAAATAATAAAGAAATTAAATAGGTTTTAGCAGGAGGTTTTTTAATGGGCGGCGACGCTTTTAAAAAGATAAAAATATTCGATACGACTCTTAGGGACGGCGAGCAGTCTCCCGGCGCCAGCATGAATATAGACGAAAAGCTAAACTTGGCGAGGCAGTTGTCGAGACTCGGCGTGGATGTTATAGAGGCCGGTTTTCCTATTGCGTCGGAAGGCGATTTTGAAGCCGTCAGCGCTATAGCTCAAGAGATAAAAGGTATTGAAATAGCCGGTCTTGCAAGAGCAAACGAAAAAGATATATACAGGGCGTATTCAGCGGTAAAACATGCCGAAAAACCGGTTATACACACATTTATAGCTACATCGGACGTGCATCTTAAATATAAGCTTAAAATGACGCGCGAAGAATTATACGAGCGCGCAGTCAATATGGTAAAATATGCAAAATCGTTCATAGAAAATGTAGAATTTTCCGCCGAAGACGCTTCCAGATCCGATTTAGATTTTTTATGCAAAGTAATTAAAGGAGTTATAAACGCAGGCGCGACCACCGTCAATATTCCTGATACGGTTGGATATGCGACGCCGTTTGAATTTTTTAATTTTATAAAAAATATCAGGGAAAGAGTCGAGGGAATAGAAAATATCGTTTTAAGCGTCCATGTTCACAACGATTTAGGCCTGGGCACGGCTAATTCTTTGTCGGCGATACTTGCAGGGGCAAATCAGGTCGAATGTACTATAAACGGTATCGGCGAGAGGGCAGGCAATGCCGCGCTCGAAGAAATAGTTATGGCTTTAGAAGTAAGAAAAGATATATATAATGCCGTAACATCAATAAATACATCGGAGTTGTTTAGAACTTCGCAACTTTTAACTCATATAACCGGTATATCCGTCCAGCCGAATAAGGCTATCGTCGGCAAAAATGCTTTTTCGCACGAAGCGGGAATTCATCAGGACGGCGTATTAAAAGAAAAAACCACGTATGAAATTATGACTCCCGAGAGCGTCGGAAGACAGCCGGATGAATTAGTATTAGGCAAGCATTCAGGTAAACATGCGTTTAAAGAAAAACTTAATTCCCTCGGTTATTTGTTAAACGACGAAGAGATAGAAAAAGCTTTTATAAAATTCAAAAACCTTGCGGATAAAAAGAAAGATATTTACGACGAGGATATAGATTCCCTTGTTTCTAAATCAAATCATTTAGAAAAGTACGAATTGAAATACGTAAACGTCGTCTGCGGAGATACTGTTTCGCCTCTTGCAATGGTAAAACTTAAAGTTGACGGAGAGTTAAAACACGATTCTTCCTGTGGAAACGGTCCAGTAGATGCGGCGGTTAACGCCATAGAAAAAATCGTCAATTCTAAGGCTAAGGTTATCGGCTACGAAGTTAAATCTATCAGGGGAACGACGGAAGCACAGGGAAACGTTTCAATTACTATTGAGCATAACGATGCGAGTATTACCGGAAGGAGCGCTCATACCGATATAGTTACCGCAAGCGCCAAGGCTTACGTTAACGCTTTAAATAAGTTGTACGTTCATAATAAAAACGCCGCAAATAAAACAATCTGCGAAATTGAAATTAATGCTTAATCAATTTGAGACAGTGCCGGAATTAAATTTTGGCACTGTATTTAAATAAGGAGAACAAAATGGCAAAACCATTAACCATTACCGAAAAAATTATTTTAAATCATACCGATTTGCAGGAAATATCTTCGGGAGACATAGTAAACGCAAGAGTGGATTTAGCCTTAGGAAACGATATAACCGCGCCCATAGCCATAAAAGAGTTTTCCGCAATAGGCGTAGATACTGTATTCGACAGGAAAAAAATAGCGCTTGTTCCGGACCACTTCGTTCCCAACAAAGATATATTGAGCGCAAAACAGGCGAAAATGATGAGGGAATTTGCAAAAAAATTCGATATAGAAAATTATTTCGAGTGCGGAGAAGCAGGCGTTGAGCATGCGCTTCTTCCCGAAAAGGGCATAGTCCTTCCCGGAGACTTAGTGATAGGAGCCGATTCGCATACCTGCACCTACGGAGCGCTTGGAGCGTTTGCTACCGGAGTCGGTTCTACAGATTTAGCCTATGCAATGGCATTCGGCGAATTATGGCTTAAAGTTCCGGAATCGATAAAAGTTATTTTTGAGGGCAAACCGAAGAAATGGGTATCCGGCAAAGATTTAGTTCTTTATCTGATAGGTCAGATAGGAGTAGAAGGCGCAAACTATATGGCGCTTGAGTTTACCGGCAGCACGTTTAAGCACCTAGGTATGGCGGATAGGCTTACAATATCCAATATGGCTATCGAAGCCGGAGCAAAAAGCGGAATATTCGAGCCGGACGAAATTACCGAAAATTACGTCAAGAACAGGGCGAAAAGAGACTATATATTTTATAAGAGCGACGAAGGCGCGGAATATGCGAAAGTATTAAATTATAATACCGAAACTATCAACCCCCAGGTTGCTTTTCCGCATCTTCCGGAAAACAGCATAGATATTAACGAAGCGTCCGCAAAAAACATAAAAATAGACCAATCGGTTATAGGTTCCTGCACAAACGGCAGAATAGAAGATTTAAGAATTGCGGCGGATATATTAAAAGGTAAAAAGATAGCCAAGTACACAAGGCTTATAGTAATTCCGGCGACTCCCGATATTTACAGAATGGCGGAAAAAGAAGGGCTTATAGATATATTTATGGATGCAGGTGGAGTCGTGAGTGCGCCTACTTGCGGACCTTGTCTAGGCGGATATATGGGAATACTCGCGGACGGCGAAAGGGCGATATCTTCGACGAACAGGAATTTTAAAGGAAGAATGGGCGACGTTACGAGCGAGGTATATCTTGCAAATCCCGCGGTTTGCGCTGCGTCCGCAATACTCGGCAAGATTGCGGGTCCAGAAGAAGTAGTATCTTAATTTAAAGGTTTTTAATATTTATAAAGGAGCATTATTTATGATATTCAAAGGAAAAGTATTTAAATTCGGCGACAATATAGATACCGATGCTATAATACCCGCAAGATATCTGAACGATTCTAGCGAAGAAAATTTAAAAAAACACTGTATGGAAGATGCCGACGAAACATTTTCTTCCAAAGTAGCAAATGGCGATTTTATAGTCGCGGGGAATAATTTCGGATGCGGATCTTCGAGGGAGCATGCTCCTATAGCCATTAAATCGTGTGGCGTTACCATAGTAATAGCTAAAAGCTTTGCCAGGATATTTTACAGGAATTCATTTAATATAGGGCTGTTTATTCTTTCCGCCGATACGGACGGAATAGAAAACGGCGACGTGCTTGAAGTAAATACCGATACAGGAGAAATTAAAAATCAAACTAAAAATACCGTTATCAAAGCCAAACCTATTCCTAAATTTATGTCGGAATTAGTCAATGCAGGCGGCTTAATAGCGTATGCAAAAAAAAAGATTATGGAGGGTAAGAAATAGTTATGATAAAATTAGCTCTTTTCCCCGGCGACGGAATAGGAACCGAAGTAGCCGGAGAAGCCGTTAACGTACTAAAATTTTTGTTCGATAATCACTCCGTAAAATATGAAATAGAAAAAGGACTTGTAGGAGGCGTATCGTACGACGAATACGGAAAGCCTTTAACCGAGGAAACCCTCAAGATAGCAAAAGAAGCGGATGCAGTAATTTTTGGTGCGGTTGGCGGTTATAAATGGGAATCGCTTCCTATTGAACTTAGACCGGAAAAAGCACTGCTGTCTTTGCGATACGAACTTGGGTTATATGCAAATTTAAGACCTTCTAAAATTTACGACGAACTTATCGACGCTTCCCCGTTAAAGAAAGAGGTAGTTCAAGGAACGGACATGATGATAGTAAGGGAGCTTACGGGCGGGATATATTTCGGTCAGCCCAGAGGCGTTTTCGACTTGGAGGACGGACAAAAAAAAGGCGTTAATACCCTTGTTTATACTACTAAAGAAATAGAAAGAATAGCAAAAATAGCTTTTGAAATTGCTAAAAAAAGAAGAAAAAAAGTGTTGTCGGTGGACAAAGCAAACGTATTGGAATGCACGGAATTATGGCGTAATGTTGTCGCGGAAACAGCTAAGAGTTATCCTGAAGTGGAGCTGACCAATATGTACGTCGATAACTGTTCTATGCAGTTAATCAGACAGCCGAAAAATTTTGACGTTATCGTAACTACCAACCTGTTCGGCGATATTTTGAGCGACGAATCTTCTATGGTAGCCGGCTCTATAGGCATGCTGCCTTCCGCAAGCCTTAACGGCAAAAAAGGCATGTATGAGCCTATTCACGGAAGCGCCCCTGATATTGCGGGACAGAATAAGGCAAATCCTTTAGCCGCAATATTATCGGTCGCAATGATGCTTAAATACAGTTTCGATATGGACGATCTTGCCGACAAAATAGATAAAGCCGTCGAAAAAGTAATAAAAAACGGTTACAGAACTGCGGATATTTATTCGAAAGCCCCTGGAACAAAACTCGTCGGAACAAAAGAGATGGGTCTTGCCGTAATCGAAGAATTAAAAAAATAAAAATTAAGCGCAAAAATACGGATAAAATTATATGAAAAAAGAAAAATATAATGTTGCTATAACGGGAGCTACCGGTCTTGTAGGCAGGGAGTTTTTAGAGATACTGGAGCAGAGAAATTTTTCGGTGGGAGAACTCTATCTTTTTGCATCGGAAAATTCTATCGGAGAAACTATAAATTTTAAGGGCGACGAGTATATAGTCGATGCCTTAAAGGAAGATTCTTTTAAAAAAAAGAATATAGACATAGTATTGTCAAGCCCGGGAGGACAGATAAGCGCTAAGTTTTCGCCCATAGCCGCCAAAGAAGGAGCAGTAGTTATAGACAATACTTCTCATTTCAGAATGGACAAAGACGTTCCTTTAGTCGTGCCGGAAGTTAACCCCGACGATATAAAATATTATTCTAAAAAAAATATAATCGCAAATCCAAATTGTTCGACTATTCAGATGCTCGTTCCGCTTAAACCGATTCACGACAAATATAAAATAAAAAGAATAGTAGTTTCGACGTATCAGTCCACTTCCGGAGCCGGCAAAAAAGCCATGGACGAACTTTTTTATCAGACGACCGGCATTATAAATGCGCAAGGCGATATATTTCCGGAAAAATTTCCGGTACAGATAGCTTTTAACTGTATCCCGCAAATCGACGTTTTCGCCGACGACGGATATACCAAAGAAGAGATTAAAATGGTAAACGAAACCCGGAAAATAATGCATGACGAAAATATAGGCGTGTCCGCCACAACTGTGAGAGTTCCGGTTTTCTTTTCGCACGGCGAATCCGTTAATATCGAAACGGAAAAAAGTTTCGATATTAAAGATATAAAGAAAATGCTTTCCGAAACTAACGGAGTTAAAATTATAGACGACGTATTAAGCGAAAATCCGGAAGAACGTTATCCTTACCAGACTAACGTCGCAGGAAACGACGACGTATATGTCGGCAGGATAAGAAAGGACTTTTCCGTTCCTAACGGCTTGAATTTATGGATAGTAGCCGACAACGTGCGAAAAGGAGCGGCTCTAAACGCCGTGCAGATAGCGGAAA
>JAJYZM010000011.1 GCA_021799935.1 bacterium
AATATGCAAAAAAAGAAACCTTAGCCGGATTTATAAACGAATATAATCTTGGAAATTTAAACGGCCTGCGGATATATTTCCCTTTTTCCGTATTGTGCAAAACGGGAAAACGTTTTTATTCGGAAAGTGGCGCCGACTTTTTGCTTAAATACGACTTTTCAAATAGATCATACGCCGTTGTTTATAAAAAAGGAAAAGTCGTGGAAATAATAGACTTAAATTTTAATAAAGAAAATATTAACGAAAGAAAATCCGAAGCCAATATATCTAATATAATAGACCTGAATTCTAAAGCCCGCGAAATATTTTCAGGCAAGAATGATTTTTATTCGGATTTAATGTTTTTAATAGATGAAGACGATAAGCAGGAAAATTTTATAAATATTTTTATCAAAATTTTAAATAATTCAAAAGATTCAAATGTTTTAGAATATTTCAAGATTTCCGACATCATAGGAGATGGTTCGGCTTCTGCTCTGCATATTTATAAAAGCGCGCCATATGCCGCCTTAGCGGCAGGATTAATATTGATATTAATATTTACTGGACTTATAGAAGAAAACTATTACAAAAATGCCGAAAAGACGGCTATTAGCAAAAAGATAAATTTAATTCTCGAAAAATATATGCCCGGGCAGAAAGTATTTTACGAACCAAGATACGAAATTAAGTCTTATTACGATAAAATAAAAGAAAATTCCGGCGGCGGCAACGACGCTTTTTTAAGTTTTTTGAAGTATGCTTCCGAAGAAAAGGGCAATATAAAAAGTTTAAAAATCGACTCGATAAGCTATTCGTTTAAAAAGTTCGATTTTAAAGGCAGCGTTTCGGGTTATAAAAACCTGCATAAATTTGAAATTTATCTTAAAAAGCGATATTCTACCGTAAATGTTATAAAATCATATAAAAATTCAAGCGGAAGTATAAAATTTAATATTGCGTTAAAAAGATAAATGAATAAACTGCAGGTTGTAAAAATTAAAAGTACGATATTAAATAATATATTCGGTTTTTTAAAAAATAAAGACGGCATCTATAAACTTTTATTCAAGTTATTCATAATCTTTATAGTATCTATTTTCGCAAGCAATGCGGCAGTAAAATTTATTACATATAAAATATTCGAATACGATTTACAGGCGACGGGCAGAACGCCGGAAGTGTTTAAAGCAAATTCGGTCCGGAAAAAACCTGATATAAATCGGTATGCCGCTATTTTAAAATACAATCCTATTAACGCGGTCGTAAATGGTCCGCTTTTAAATTTTAATTCCGAAGATTATACGCCGTCTTTAAATTTAACGTTAATTGGAACTATAAGCGGAAGTTTTGGTTATGCATTTTTTATAAATAAAACCGATGGAAAAGAACTTTTTATACCGCAGGGAGCGGAAATTAAACCGGGATACTATTTAAGTGCGGTAAAACTGAAAAGCGTCGTAATTTCAGGTTTCGGCAGAAGGTTTACCGTATATTTGGTAAAAATTAAAAATGGAAATGCTTCGACTTTTTCGTCCGGTTCTACAGCGGGAAATATGCCGCATCCCGCAAATCCTATGGCTTCTTTAAGTTCGGCAATAAAAAAAACCGGACCTTATTCATATTTAATCGACAGGTCGAAGATTAAAAAGTCGGATTTAAATTCTATATTTACGCAGATGCATGCGGTTCCGGATATTGTAAACGGCAGAATAATCGGATTTAAAGTCTTAACCGTAGTTCCGACCGGCATTTTTGCATATATGGGATTTCAACCCGGCGATATAATAAAGTCGGTCAACGGAACTCCGCTTTCCAGCCCTCAGGAAGCCGTAAATTTATTATCCGGACTTATGAACGAAAACAACGTGTCTATTGATTTAACGGAAGGCGCTCAGAATATAACCATGAACTATCGGATAGAATAATGCAATTTATAATAAGTGAGATATTTTTTTTCCCGCGTTTAAAAAAGGCACGTCTTTTCGATGAAGAAAAAAATGGACGGCAGTTTGCGTTTTGCAAAGGTGATGCCAAGGGTGTTTCCTGCAGCGCAGCAGAGAGCGGTTTTACGCTCATAGAAGTCTTAGTCGCTCTCGTAATACTAGGTATTGCCTTAATACCTCTTTTAGTCGCTCAGGCAAGAGCCGTAGGCGATTACGGCTACGCTAACAATGCCGCCTATGAAACCGTTCTTGCTAAAAATATAATGTCGAACATTTTTTTATTAAAAGAAATATATATAATGAACAAAAAGGAAAAAATACGCGGCGCAAAAGGTTATATCGCCAAAAAATCGATAAGCAAAACCTCCTATCCCGGCATTTATATGATAAAAATAACCGTTTTCAAAAAAGGCCGCAATCCAAAAAACGGCGTTACGCTAAAATCTCTAGTACAGTAGATTTAATCAAAATTTTGCGCGATATTGCAATTGTAAAACCCCCGAGCGCTTTCTATAATTCATTTATCTTATATCGCCAACTTTGTTGGCGATATGTCAACTTAATATAAAAAATAATCGGCATAATATAATATTATATTATGCCGATTTCGCGGAAATTTATATTAAAATGCATAAAAAAGCAAGCTTTGATTGACGGCGACGATTAACAACATCCGTATTAAAATATTAATGGCACAGTTATTGCTTTATTCAATATTATTCAATATAAATAAATTAAAATAACCAAATCCTTAAGGAGTATTTATGAAGCTTTCTACAATCCGCTTTAACCGCTATTACGTTTTTCTTACTTTAAGCCTTTTTCTAATATCAGCTTCCATGATTCTTTCCGGCTGCGGAGGAGGAAGCAGTTCTTCCGGCGCATCAATCAACACCTATGTTGCGGGAACATATTGCTTCGGCAATGCCATAGACTCCTCTGGAAACATATGGGTAGCTAACGCGGGCAACGGAACCCCGGGAACGGCCGTAGGCGACAGCAACGTTACCGAGCTTAGCCCCTCCGGCACGGTTATAGGTACTTACGCTGCCGGAACGTTTCCTGTAGGCATGGCAATAGATAAATCCGGTAACGTCTGGATCGAAAATTACGGAGACGGAAAGGCAGGTTTAGCCCCGGGTGACAGTAACGTAACCGAGCTTAGTCCCTCCGGCGCTCTTATCGGTACCTACGTTGCAGGAACTTATCCAGCCGGAGGCATAGCCATAGATAAATCGGGTAACGTTTGGGTAACAAACTGGGGCTCGGTTTCCGGAACAGCGGGGACCCCGGGAACGGCCGTAGGCGACAGCAACGTTACGGAATTTAGCCCTACAGGCGCAGTTATAGGCACTTTCGTTGCCGGAAGTTCTCCGGGAGGCATAGCCATAGACTCGGCGGGAAACATTTGGGTTGCGAATAAAGGCGACGGAACCGCCGGAACCGGTTTAACCAATAGCAATATTACCGAACTGAGTTCCACCGGCCAGTTTATAGCCACCTACGTGGCAGGAAGCCATCCCGAAGGCATAGCCGTAGATCCATCCGGTAATATATGGGTCGTTAATAAGGGCAACGGGATAGTAGGCACTGCTCCGGGCGACAGCAATGTTACGGAACTTAGCCCCTCTGGCACGGTTATAGGTACTTACGTCGCCGGAACTTATCCCGAAATCGTAGCAATAGATTCCGCAGGAAACGTATGGGTGTCAAACGGTTACGGCAGGCCAGTAGGAAATATCCCTTCCGTAAGCAACGTTACCGAGCTTAATCCATCCGGCGCCGTTATAAACACTTTCGCTACCGGATATCAACCTTACAGCATAGCCATAGACTCGGCGGGAAACGTATGGGTTACGAATTACGGGAATGGAGCCTCCGGAACGGGCGCGGCCAACAGCAACGTTCAGGAATATGTCGGAGCCGCTAAAGGGCCGCAGTATTTCCCTTATTCGGGGCCGCAATGGCCGGGCGCGGAGTAACTTTTAACTTAAATTAAACTTTATAATTTAGGAGAATGACAATGAAAAAAAAAGAAGACAAGAAACAAGCATGCTCGATATTGAAAAGAAAATTTACGCGCAGGGATTTTCTTAAATATACCGCGGGGACGATAGGATACATTTCTTTAGCTTCCTTGGGATTAGGTTCGCTGTCCGGATGCGGCAGCAGCGGAGGGTCGCAGACGCAAATACAAAGTTACCCCATTGACCCCAATGTTCAAACTACGCTTCAAAGAATGCTCTCTTTCCCGATATATTTATATACAGACGGCAATAGCACCACCAGCCCTCTGAATCCGGATAAAAGCGGACCCGGCCTTACAATGCCTGAGCTTCAGGATGTTTCTCAATACGGCGCGTTGGGATACGGCACATGGACGTTCGGAGCGCCGCTTCCGGCACAGACCAGAACCGACATTATGTCTTCCGGTTATGCACTTCCCGCGTCCAATACGACCTTTAAATTTGTAAATTTCTTTACTATATCAGACATTCATATCACCGACAAAGAAGCGCCGAACCAGTTTATTTATTTACAGGAAGAAAGCCCTTTCGCTCATAATAACGTTCCGATTTACTCGCCCGTAATGATGTGTACTACTCAAGTTTTAGATGCCGCCGTTCAGACGATAAACGCTCTTCACAAGACTAACGCTTTCGATTTCGGCATATCTTTAGGAGACTGCGCAAACAGCACGACTTATAAGGAATTAAGATGGTACATAGACGTTATAGACGGAAAAGTTATTACCCCCAGTTCAGGCGATAATCTCGGCGCCGGAACAATAGATTACCAGATGCCTTATCAGGCGGCGGGTTTAGATAAATCAATTCCCTGGTATCAAGCGATAGGCAACCACGATAAATTTTTTCTAGGTTCGTTTCCCGTCGATGCCGACCCGTCTCTCGGATTAAGGCAGTCTTATCTTGCCGATACCGTGTGGAACGTGCCGGATATTTTAGTGCCGTCTATTTCAGCAGATAATTTAGCCGGTTTTTACCCTGCCCTATTTAATATGGAAAACCTAAAAATATTTACCCCTACATACTATCAAGGCGTATTCAACGGCCTGTCTCCTTACGGCCAAATTATAGACGAAGGGCCTCTCAGTCTTTATTCCAGCGCTCCCGTCATAGCGGCCGACGCCAACAGATACTCTTTGACCAACTCCGAATGGATTCAGGAATTTTTTAACACGGATACGACTCCCGTCGGACACGGATTTAATCTCGTCGAAGCAGGGCAGAGCAGCGATTTTGCATGCTACAGTTTCTTTCCTAAATCGAATATTCCCTTAAAGGTTATCGTGCTTGACGACGTTCAGTCTCCGTTAGACGGTTCAGGAGATATTCACGGACACGGCTATTTAGACGCAAACCGTTGGGCATGGCTGCAGAAAGAACTAAGCGACGGTCAGGCAAACAACCAGCTTATGATAATAGCCGCCCATATTCCTATTGGCGTTATGGATATAGGTTCTGAAATGGAGTGGTGGCAGAACGAATATAATACCGCGCCGGAATATAAGAATGCCGTCGACCTTCAAGGATTGGTCAATACGCTTCAAAACAGTACCAATCTTCTTATGTGGGTAGCAGGGCACAGGCATCTTAATACGGTTAAGGCGTTTGTATCGCCTGACCCGGCAAATGCACCGGAACAGGGATTCTGGCACGTCGAAACTTCGTCGTTAAGGGATTTTCCTCAGCAGTTCCGCACTTTCGAAATATATCTTAACAGCGATTATACCGTTTCTATAGTTACTACGAACGTAGACCCGTCCGTAGCCGAAGGAACGCCCGCCGCAACTTCGCGCGGATATTCGGTTGCGGTTCAGCAAATTATTCAAGAAAATAAGCAATTGAATACGATAAACCCGGTTTATTATTCCAGCAAACCCGCCGCTTCTTCTACGGCTGTTAACAATGCTATACCGCCGTTCGATTTAACGACCTTTCAGCCTATAGATATGAGTAGCGTAACCGTTCCCAGTATGGACCCGTCAAGGCCTCAAGACAACACCGGAGATAAATCAATCCAGTGGGTTGACCTGTCGAATCCGCCGGCAGGGCAAACTGCCGTTCCATACAATGCGTCGTATAACGCGGTGCTTTTGAAACAGTTAAGCCCAGCTATGATAAGCGCTTTGAAACAGCAATTTCCGGTTGTGTAATGAAAAAAGGTTTCTATTTATTCTCCTACTCCCGACTGTGTTATTGCGTGGTCGGGAGTTTTATTTTAAATTGAAAATTCTAAAATAACTTAAATCACCGTTATAGACTGCTTCAACATCTAATAAATACTAGACCCAGCTTTCGCCGATATGACACCCGTTGAATCGGAAAAAAGGGGACATTTTTATTTTGGCTTGACATAATTAGCTTTTTTTATTGAATTTTTTTTTAATAAATTATATTGTTATCATATTAATAAAAAAATTATTTTAAAATACAAAATGCGTAAATCATTATTCGGCTTACTCAAAACAGCTAATATTATACCATTTATTCTTACCGCTTTAATTATATCAACGATATTTTCCTTAAATACAGCCAGCGCTTTAGGAAATTCAGGTGGAGAAACAAAACATTCGCCAAAATATCCAGCATACAATATTCTTTCAAAAAAAGGTTATATTTATTTAAATTTCAGGGATATTTCCATACCGACTTTAGTGAATTTTATATCCAAGATTACACATAAAAATTTTATATATTCGGGGAAACTTCAGGGAAAAGTTACGATTATTTCTTCAAAGAAAATTACCACCGCCGAAGCCTATAAAGTTTTTCTTACGGCGCTTTCCTATAAAGGCTATGCGATTATTAAAAGAAACGGGGTTTATAAAATAGTTCAGTCGTCTTCGGCAAGACAGAGCGCAGTTCCGGTTAATGTAGAAGGCTTAAGCGGACATCAATTCGAAACCCAGATAATACGTTTAGATTATATGAATGCGCAGAGTATGGCAAATATTTTAATGCCTCTGCTTTCGCCTTCGGCAAATATTCAAACATATGCGCTGACTAATTCGCTGATTATCACAGACTATGCTTCAGATATAAGAAAAGCCGACAAAATAATAAAAGCTCTAGACGTTCCGGACTACGGACAGCAAATCGGCGTTATTCCGGTAAAATACGTAAAAGTTTCTAAAATAGCTTCTGTTTTAAATACGATATATACGGGTTCTGTTGCGGCGAATTTTTCTATTCCTAATATTAACTCACAGTTCGTAAGGATTATTCCGTATCCTTCCCTAAATTCCATTATCGTTATGGCAACCCCCGCAAATTTTAAAAAAATTATTAAATTTATTAAATCTTTGGACGTAAGTTCAAATAATCAGACCCTAAAGACTTACGTGTATAAACTTAAATACGCAAAAGCAAAAACTATATCTAAAATTTTAACTAATATGATTTCTCATGCTAAAACGCTTGTAAAATCGGGTAAACGGTCCGGCAACGCGCCTATAAGACCTGCGGGGCCCCAGTTTTTAAAAGGACGGCCGAATTCCGCTATATCTGGCTCGGCTTCGGCAACGGCTGAAGGAGGAGGAGTATCTGTTATAGGAAAAGCGGTTATAATACCGGATAAAGATGAAAATTCGCTTATAATAGAAACTACTCCGGCGCAATACGTCTCTCTCGTGAGAGTAATTAAACAACTCGATAAAAAAAGAAAGCAGGTATTCGTTCAAGTTATTATAGCAGAGGTTAACCTGACTAAATCTTCGGAGATAGGCAGCCAGTATTACGGATTTAAGGGAAATTTTTTCGGAGACGCTAATTACAATATGAGCCAGGGCATATCGAGCTTTTTGTCCAATCCTTTTACGACATCGGGATTGATTGCCGGAGCCGCAGGAGGATCCATAACCCTGCCAATCGGACCTAACGGCGTTTCGGAAACTGTGCCTTCGTTCGCCGCCCTGTTCCAGCTTATTGCTACAAACTCTGCCGTAAATGTTTTATCCGCTCCGGATTTGTTGACGTTGGACAACCAGAAAGCGTCCATAATGGTCGGCGAAAACGTTCCTTTTATTACGTCTTCGGCTACGAGCCAGTTTGAACTGCAAAATATCGTAACTCAGGTAGAAAGGCAAAATGTGGGAGTAAAACTTCAAATTACGCCGACCATAAATTCCGGAAATTATTTAACTTTAAAAATATATGCTAAAATTTCTTCCATAATTCCGAATCCTTCAGGTTTAAACGCCAACGAAGTAGGGCCAACGACCTCGAACAGATATATAAAAACGAGGATTATGATAAAAAACAACCAGACTGTTATTATAGGCGGCTTGATTCAGAATACCGTCAATAATTCCACGACCGGAATTCCCCTCCTTGACGATATACCTTTGTTAGGTTATTTGTTTAAAGATAAAAACAGCTCTGTAGAAAAAGATAATCTCGTTATACTTATATCGCCTAAAATTATTTCGTCAACTAAAACTCTCGTAAGTATTACCAATAAACATAACAAGAAATTTCTGGCGTCATTAGAAAAAGAAAAACAGCCGCTTCCGGGAGCAAGAAAAATGGTTATAGTTTCTCCGGATTATATAAAGCCGTCTAATATTAAGACAAATATTAAGACAAAAGCCGATAATAATAAAAATAATAAGAAACTACACAATTAAAGCCAAGGCTAAAACTACACTAAAAACCTAAATAAAGTAAAAATCAACGTATTTTAAAATATACTCAAAAATGAATTCCCTCAAAGAATTCCAAAAATTAAAAGAATTTAACGATGAGAATGTCCGTCGTATTATAAGGAAAAATTTTTCTTCCATATATCTTAAAAAAAATCTAATTCTTCCAGTTCCGCTTCAAGATAATTCGTTATGCAATATCTTTGTTACGCAAAATACTAAAAATTTCGATGTCGTTAGCGACGTTTTGATGAAATTAGATATCGCCGATAAAAACGTAGTTGTGATACCCGAAGAAGAACTGATAAACCTTATAAACTCTATTTACGATACCAGCTTAGATTCTATTAAAAATAGTAAAAACGGTTTAGGCGGCATAAAAGGCGTAAACGGGTATAATGGAGAAGACGGAGGAGAATGGGTTTCAGACGGAGGCGCGGGTGGTACAGAATCCGGCAGTGGGCCGGCCAACGATTTAAAAAGTTTCGAGCACATAGATTTAATAGACGAAAATTCGGAAGCGCCGGCAATAAAGTTTATAAACGTTATAATACTCGAAGCGCTTAAAGAAAACGCCTCCGACATTCATATAGAGCCTTTTCAGGATTATCTGTCGGTAAAATTCAGGACAGACGGTTCACTAAACGAAAAATTAAGGCCGCATGTCAATTTAAAAAACAGCATAGTTTCTAGAATAAAGGTTATGGCGGGGCTCGATATCGCCGAAAAAAGGCTTCCGCAGGACGGCAGGATCCAGCTTGTCGCAAGAAATAAAAATATCGATATAAGGGTTTCTATAGTGCCGACTATTTTCGGGGAAAGAGTAGTCCTAAGGCTTTTAGATAAATCGTTAAATATTTACGATATAACCGAAGTAGGCATAGACGAAAAATTTTTGCCTTCAGTAAAAACCGCCCTTTCTAAAACTACCGGAATGGTTATTTCGACGGGGCCTACCGGTTCCGGAAAAACTACGACGCTTTATTCGTTTATAAACGAGGTTATGAAACTTTATTCCGACAAAAACATCCTTACTATTGAAGACCCGGTGGAATACCAGATTAAAGGCATTTCCCAGATAAACGTGAATAACAAGATAGGACTTACGTTCGCTAAAGGATTAAGACATATATTAAGGCAGGACCCGGACGTTATAATGATCGGCGAAATAAGGGATTCGGAAACGGCGGAAATTGCTATACAGTCGGCAATGACGGGGCATTTAGTGCTTTCGACGCTTCATACCAACGATTCGGCTAGCGCCTTCGCGAGGCTTACCGATATGGGCATAGAGCCGTTTTTAATAGCTTCTTCTATATCTATAGTTTTTGCGCAGAGGCTTTTAAGGAAACTCTGTCCTGATTGCAGGGAGTCGTACGAAATTAGCGGCGAAGACGTTAAACTTTTAATTTCGGACGAACAGTCGGAAATAATGCCCGTAATAAATGAAATTCTTTCAAGAGGAACGTTTTATACTCAGAAAGGCTGTAAAGAATGTAATTTTACCGGATATAAGGGCAGAACCGCTATATATGAAATTCTCGAAGTTAACGACGACATAAGGTCTTTGATTATGACCAGGGCAAGCTCTCAGGAGATAAAATTAAAAGCCGTTAAATTCGGAATGAGCACCTTGAGGGTCGAGGCCATAAGGAAATTTGCATCCGGACTTACGTCTATTGCCGAAGTAGTAAGGGTTTCCGAAGAAGATTAAACTAATTAAACCGTTAAAACCTAAATGCTCCTAAACGAAACTAAAATAATAAATCGACCTGTTATTTTTCGAGAATCGGCCTTTACTTTGATAGAAACCTTAATCGCCATGGTAGTTCTTTCGATAATGCTTCTGTTTTTATATTTTATATTTAAAACAACCGTCAGAAATAGAAATTTAGCCGTAAAATCCAGCAAACCTTACATAGAAGCAAATTTAATATTCAGCGAATTTCATAAAAAACTTACGGAATTTAATTATTCATATCCCGTTTTTATTGCTGATTATGACACAAAGAACGGACAAAAATTGCCGTATGTATATTTTTCAGGTTTGTCCGAAACTCCAGTACCTTTCTCGAAAGCGGAATCGAAAGAAAACATTAATTATTTTTACTTAAAAAGGCAAAAAAATAAAAATATAAATAGACAAATAAAAATGAAGAGCGTCGCAAATACTATACTTTACGAACTTATATACGAACGCTCTTTTTATAAAAATAAAGACGGAAACCTCAAAGTTTTTTTAGACAAAGTCGTAATAGCAAAAAACCTAGCTTTTTTATATATCGCTTATTATTACGGAGGATTATGGCTTGACAGGTTTAATTATAATGCCTATAATTCAGCGCCGTTGGGCGTTAAATTAAAATTTGGAATTCTTGTGAACGGAACAGTAAATAAATTTAAATATCAATTTAATATGCAGTAGATATAAAATCTTTTTCAATTCTATAGGTATATTATGTACATACAAACAGTCTTTTTGTAAAAAAAAGCCGAAAATATTATAATTTCTTTATACATTGTTATATTATATATAGATTTTTATGCGGTATTTTAATAAAATATATAGGTGAGGCTATATAAATATGTGCAAATACGTTAAATATTCAAATAAATTTAAATCGTTAAATTCAAACGGCGGTTTTACTTTAATCGAACTTTTGATAGTTCTCGTAATTATCGCCATCCTTGCAACCATAATAGTTCCCAGGATAATGTTTGCTCCGCACAAAGCTAAAGAGACGGCCGCAGTGGTTCAGATCAAAAATTTTGAAACGGCGCTTGCCCTCTACAAACTTCAGAGTGGAAACTATCCTACGACTGCGCAAGGCTTGGAAGCGCTTG
>JAJYZM010000012.1 GCA_021799935.1 bacterium
AAGAAGCCGGCGAGTTTGAAGATGAATATGAACCGGACGGCGATGCAAGGCATATACTGGAATTTTTATATAACGAAAAAGGCGCGGACGAGGTAAGAAGAAATACGGTTAATCCGCTAAAAGGGCTAAAAGTCGCCCCTTATTACGGCTGTCTTTATTCCAGGCCGTCGATGTACACATTTACGGATAAAAAGCCGCAAATGGACAACTCCGAGAGGCCCCGTTTTATGCATGAATTTTTGGAAGCCATAGGAGCGGAAACGGTATTTTACGGAAACGAAGTTCAGTGCTGCGGCGGCAGAAATCTGGTTCAAGACGAGGAAACGTCCTTTGCCCTTTGTTCGCAGACTATTTCAAAGGCGAAAAAAGCGGGAGCGGACGTTATCGCGCTTATATGTCCGAAGTGCGCCGGCGCTTTAGACGTCAACCAGCCTAAAATAGTCGAAAAGTTCGGAAAGGATTCCGAACTTCCTATAGTGTACCTGACGCAGTTAATGGCTTTAGCCTTCGGCTTTTCAAAAAAAGAAGCGGAATTCGGCGATATGATTTCCGACCCGCTCAAAGCGCTGAAAGAAAAAGGTTTTTAAAATTCCTTAGAAGAGAATTTTTTAAACATAAATTTGTCTTTATATAAAAAATCCTTTAAAATATAAATTTTAATAGTCCTTATAGTTTGGCCGTATTTGCTCTTTATGCTTATTTTTTTTACGAAGGAACAGCTTGAAAAGTTGCGGCACAAACTTTTTTCTAATCTGCCGCCGTATTTCGTATTTATTACGTAAAGAAAATTGCGCCCCTTTTTATTTTTAAAGTCGTTCCATAAAGAATATTCGTTATCCCTTATGAAATAATTAAACGAATAAGTCTGCGGCTTTCCTTCGACGTAATATGCAAGTTCGCTCGCCGTCTGAAATCTTCTTGAAGCTATAAGCAGCCGGTCTTTTTGATGCTCCTTAAGTATTTTGCTTACTTCCTCGCCCATTTCTTTCCAACCAAGCATATCCCTCAACGGACTTTTGCTGATTTTAACGTTTATAAAAGGCCTGAAAACCGGATAATACGGCGCAATAAAAATAATAATAGAGAATACGAGCCCCGTCAAAAAGGACAAGCCGTAAAAATAAAGCATAAATTTTTTTATCCCGCCCGACGCCAAGGCGTCATATAATCTCAAGGACAAAAGGAAAGCAAGCAGAAAAGCCGGAAAATATAAGAATACCGGCCAGTTAGGCTGAACCGTCGTTTTTGTGCATTGATATACGAAATATAAAAAAGGAACTAAAGAAGCCGTAGAAAGAACAGTATATATGTCGTTCTTTTCTTTCAAACCCAGATATAAGCCGGCAAATGCGGCTGACGTAATAATAATGAATAAAAACGGCGAAATTATGCCGGCTTGGGATATTATAAATAAAAAAAAGTTGGATAAAAAGATGCCGAAGTTTTCGTATCCGCCGGATAACGTTAAAAGATGCCTGAAAGATACGAAATCGTTAGAGCAATTCCATATTATTACAGGCGCAAACATAACCGCGGATATTAAAAAAGCCAGATAGGGTTCTTTTCTTAAAAAATATTTTCTGTGTTTTTTGCTCAACAGAAGGAAAATAAATACTATCAAGTATATAAAGACCGCCGTATATTTGCTTAGCAATGCAAATCCTGTAGAAATACCTATTAAATACCAGTAATAATTTTTTTCCGTAATAATAAGATATACAAGGAGCAGAACGGTCAAAGAAAAAAACAGCATCTGCAGGTTTCCGTAAACTATCATTACGGAGCCTACGTTAAATATAGGTATGACATTTAACAGCACCGCCCAGATTAACGAAGGCAGAGTTTTCCCCGTTATTTTTTTTAGAGCGGCAAATACAAAAAACGACAGCGACAGCGATATTACGGGAGCGGCTAACCTGACGAAAAACTGCGAGTTTAATTTTCCGAAAAGCGTCGTAAGGGCTATAGCATAAGCAACCATAGGAGACATATCGTAATAAGAAAGGGACAGATGCCTCGACCATTGCCAGTAATATGTTTCTTCGGGAATCAGGTCTATTTTCGTTATCAGTATAAGCCTGACTGCAAAAAGAATGAGCAGGATGAAGAAAAAAGAGTATGCGGCTATTTTGTTTTTGTTCATAATTTATAATTTTTTTAGAAACATTATACGATTTTTGAATTTAAAATTAAATCAAAAAGATTATAATTTTTATAAAAAATAATAAAAAACTTGACTTTCAATTTAATTGAGGTTATCTTAATAATATTATTAAAGCAGGCTCTTAAAAAGCCGATATATACTATATACGTATAATTCTCTACGAGGCTAATATGGCTTTTAAATTAGGCATCGGTTCGAAAACCGGCGTCGGGGTCGATATAGGCTCTAACTCGCTTAAAGTACTAGAACTGTCCAAGTCGGGACGCAAATATTATATCGACGCTCTTGACGTAATAGACCTGCCTGCGGGCGCCGTCGGCGGCGGCACGGTAAACGACCCCGCATCAGCCGCCTCATACCTTAAAAGCTCTTTTTCCAGACTCGGTATCGGCGAAAAAAAAGTTGCCATAGGAATACCGTGCAAACATGTCATAATAAAAACCATAGAAATGCCTAAAATGAAGCCTAACGAGCTTGATTCTTCGATATATTACGAGGCGCAAAGATATATTACGTACGATATTAACGAGGTATTTCTGGATTACATCGTTTTGGGCGATTCTCCTAACGATGCCGGTAGTAATCTGATAATGATAGTTGCCGGGAAAAAAGATATCGTCGAGAATCAGATGAATTTTATTCATCAATGCGGATTAAATCCTGCCATAGTTGACGTCGATTGCATAGCGCTGGAAAATATGTTTAATTTTAATTATCCTGAAGAATTCGACGAATTGACGGCCATAGTAAAAATAGGAGCGTCGGAAACGAACGTCCATGTGCTTCAGAAGGGTATAAATTTATTCAGAAGAGATATACCCATAGGCGGGATGAATATCACGGAAGAAATAGCAAAAAAATTTCAGATAGACGTTAACGAAGCTGAAAATATAAAAATCGGCAATTTAGGCGGCAGGGGCGAAGATTTTAAATCCGATTACTCTATATACCTCGATATGATACTGTCCAGGGTGACGTCGGAAATTCAAAGAACGATAGATTATTTTGCCGCAAACAACGACAAGCAGTATCCCAAAAAAGTGTACCTGACCGGAGGTTCAAGCAAATTGCAGGGTATTTTGAAGGATATAGAAACAAAAACAAATATTCCGGCGGTTAATATAAATCCTTTTAGAAATTTGCTGTTCAAACAGGATATCGCAGACGATAAGAGCCATTTTTTTGCCGTCGCGGTCGGATTGGCATTAAGGGGAGTAGATTAAATTGATTAAGATTAATTTAAATAAAAAACCCAAAAAGATAAAAATAAGAATAGAAACCGGCGGTCTGCGGAATATTTTAATTTTTTTTATAGTTCCGGTAGTTCTTGCCGCTATAGCAGTTTTCTTTCTCCAATCTTCCATAGATAAAAAAATCGGCGGCTTGAACCAAAGCATAAAGACCTATAACGAAAAGACCGCAATTTTAATGCCTAAGGTAAGAGAAGCAAACTCGTTGAAAGCAAAAGAATCGCGAATTCTCGAGAAGATTAACGTCATCAAAACTCTAAAAAAAGAGCAGATGGGCCCTATAGGATATATATACTATATTACGACCGCGATTCCGAGGTTTGCATGGATTGATTCTTTAAAATCTAATAAAGGTTCGCTTTCCGTTACCGGAATAGCTTTGGACGGACAGGTAGAATCGATATTTATGAACAATTTGAGCCGAACCGGCTTTTTCGGAGGCGTGAGCCTGCTCCAGACTTCTGAAGTCAAAAAACAGGGATTAAGGCTTCAAAGTTTTGCTTTAACTATGAACGTAAAAGGGAAAAGATAGGGCGGCGCAATAGAATGGATATTAAATCGATTAAATCGAAAATCAATTTGGGCAATCCGGCGGTTTTAGGAACGTTTATAAGCATTATTTTATTTATAGCGATAATGGGGATATACTATTATTTCGTCTATTCGGGACTGAGGGCAAAAGCCATGCAAAAACAGACGGAATTGAGCGGGATAACAGCAAAATATAATTCGTACTTAGCGACGGTCAGAAGCTATCCCGTGTTATTAAAACAATATAAGAAACTAAATAAAGAATTTGCGGGGCTTCTTGCGGAACTTCCGTCGAAGAAAAACATACCCCAGCTTTTGATGAAAATTTCGAATTATGAAAAAGTCCTGAATCTTAATTTAAAAATGTTTAAGCCTGAAAAAGGCGCCGTCAAAGGTTTTTACGAAACCGTCCCGTTTTCTATGAATATAAGCGGAGATTTTTATAACGTCTATAAGTTTTTTTATAAACTTGCGGTCATGAAAAGAATAGTCGATGTGCACAACGTTGCTATTTCAAGGGCTTCCAAGGGACATAAGGTTTCGGTTTCTTTCGACGGAACGGCTTTCTCTTTCATAGGCGCTCCTCCGGTTAAGCCTCAGGTTAAAACGGCGGCGAAGGCGGCTGCGGTTAAAAAACCGTGATAAACGACGTGAAACCATGATTTGCGCGACTAAGAACAAGAGGTATGAAATGGATATAAAAAGAATAATCGGAAAATCGGCGTCAGCGGCCTTAATCGTTTTTGCCGTTTTTTCAGTTTTTAAAAGCGCGCGTTGTTTTGCCGGAACGAATAAAGACGGCGGCGGCAACAGCACGACTGCGGCTGCAGGCAAAACAGGCGTCGCATATCCTTATTATTTAAAGAGAGACCCGTTCCAGACGTTTTTATATACCCAAAAACATGCTGTATCGTTCAAAGCCGGAGAACTGCCCCTTCTCCAATACGCCATTTCATCGCTAAGGGTAGTTGGCATTATGAACAGGAGGGGAAAATATTTCGCGATGCTGCAAACTCCGGATAACAGGTCTTATATAATTACCGTAGGTTCGTTAGTCGGCGTAAACAGGGCAAGGGTGGTTTCGATAAACGGAAGCGAGGTAAATTTGGTCGAAAGGACATATAATATTCTCGGGCAAATGCGGTCGATAAACGTCGTTATGGGATTAAAATAAATAATTGCAGGATAAGAACAAGATTTTGAATTATAATAATTAAAACGAGGAAAATAATATGAAAAAGCGAACATTCTTTTTAACGGTTTTGTTTGCGTTAGGGGCATTTATATACGTTATATACGGGGCGGCGCTTGTATATGCCGGACAGGGCGGCGGGAGCGGAACGGCGGTTGCCGCTCCGGCAGGCAGTTCTCCTCAAACCGTAAAAAAATTCTTCTTAGACCCCACGGATATGAGGGTCAGCTTCGATTTTCAGAATGCAAGCGTAGTCGATGTAATAAGAATGATAGCTAAAGTTTCCAATATGAACGTTTTGATCGGTTCCGACGTAAAGGGAACCGTTACGATGAAAATGAAAAACGTTCCGCTTAAAAATATTTTATCTCTCATACTCGAAGCATACGGCCTTGGAATGGTAAAAAAGGACGGTATGTATTATATAAATTCGACTGGAACGATAGCTTCGGTAATTTCTGCCGAAAAAAAGTCGAGGGCTATTTCGGAACACAAGGTTACGAGACTTGTTCCGATTAATTACGTTTCGGCAAGCGGTTTGATGGCAAAAGTAAAATCGGTCTTAAGTTCGCAGGGCAGGGTAGTTTACGATAAATCCCTTCATTCTTTGCTTATTACGGATATTCCCAACCGTGTCGCAAGAGCCGTAAGATTGGTAAAAATGCTGGATAAAAGAACTCCCGAAGTCGAGATTGTCGCAAAAATGGTGGAGATAAGCAGACAATATTCTTCACAATTAGGCGTCAACTGGAATGGAAATGTTTCTGTTCCTCCTTCAGCCGATATTACTAACACCAGCTATGCGCCGCTTTTTACTTCTACTTCCACACCTGCTTTTTCCGGCCCATCATTTGGAGGATATGCTGCTTCCAACGCCGGAACGTTTAGCGTGGGAATATTAAATCATAACGGTGTTAATTTTAATGCTACGCTTTCAGCGTTAGAAAGTCTCCAGAAACTAAAATATATAGCTTCTCCGAAAGTTATAGTTTTAAATAATGAAAATGCGGTTATGAGCAAAACCGTAACTTCAAATTTTGAAATTGCAGGAACTACTCCGGGTGCCGTAGGGACGATGCAGAGCGTAAGCGTTCCTATTACTCTTAATGTTACGCCGCACATCATGGCTAACGGTATGATTAAATTAAATATAAACGCCTCAAATAGCAGTATAATTCCACCTCCTAACGGCGTTAGCGGAGCTAATATTTCACAAAATACCCAAACAATTACATCCGACGTAATAATAAAGAATGGTCAGACCGTTGTTATAGGAGGAGTATATACTTCTAGTAAGAGTACTTCAAATTCCGGTATTCCCGGCTTAATGGATATACCCCTTTTAGGCTGGCTTTTTAAATCTAAAACCATACAAAATACAAAGGATGAACTTTTAATTTTCATTACTCCCAAGATAATAAAAGAGCCTTAGGATGGACAATATGTCTCTTTTTTACTTGCCATGCTTTTAATGTAAAAAAGGTGTCAGAATTGAATTCCGACGCCTTTTTCCGTTATTTTCGCCTTTTTTTTATTGTGTTTTTTTGATAAAATTAATCAATGTTGAAAGACGTTCAAAATTCAAAAGATAAAAGAGGCATAGCAATAGATAAAGTCGGCATAAAAAACCTACATTATCCTATATCGGTTCTCGATAAAGCAAAATCATTCCAGCATACCGTGGCAGACATAAATATGTACGTTGACCTTCCGCATTATTTCAAAGGAACGCATATGAGCCGCTTCTTAGAAGTTTTAAACGAACACAGGGGCGAAATAAGCATAATAGGCTTTCCCGATATTTTAAGAAAAATTAAAAAAGTTTTAAATGCCGGTTCGGCTTCCGTCGAAATGGAGTTTCCTTATTTTATAGAAAAAACCGCTCCTGTCAGCGGAAAAAAAAGCCTGATGGAGTATATCTGCTATTATAACGGAACTATAAAAAGCCGGTCAGAAAAAAGCAGGAAGACAAAAAAAGGGTCAGATTTCAAATCTGAAATAAAGGCGTCAGAATTGAATTCTGGCACCTTTATTTCTAATAAGAAGGCTTCCTCCGGCACTCTCTGCACCGATGACGAAAGCGTAATAATAATCGGCGTCAAGGTGCCGATAAACACTCTTTGTCCTTGTTCTAAAGAGATATCCAAATACGGAGCGCATAATCAGAGAGGCGTCGTTTCGGTTTCGTTAGAGTTCGATAAGCTTATATGGTTCGAGGATATAATAGCCGATGTGGAATCGTGCGCAAGCTCCCCCATTTATTCGCTGTTAAAGAGGGAAGACGAGAGGTTCTTGACCGAACATGCTTATGAAAATCCTATGTTTGTCGAGGATGTGGCAAGATGCGTGGCAGGAATACTCAAAAAGAATAAAAATATTAAATGGTTCAGGGTGGAAGCGGAAAACTTCGAAAGCATACATAATCATAACGCCTATGCGATGATAGAGGGGTAAAAAAAGGAGTCGTAAAAAGTCAGATTTGTTTTTTATATTAGCGTAATAAATATCAAGGAGATATAAAAATGCTTAGATTTTTGACTGCGGGCGAGTCCCACGGCAAGGGGCTCGTTACTATAATAGACAACTTTCCTGCGGGCGTTAAAATAAACGAAGATTTTATAAACGAAAAGCTGAGGCTCAGACAGTCGGGCTACGGAAGGGGCGCAAGGCAGAAGATAGAAACGGATAAAATAGAGTTTCTTTCCGGAGTCAGGGGCGGTTTAACTACGGGCTCGCCTATTTCGTTTTTTATAAAAAACAAGGATTACGAAAACTGGCGGGACAGGATGGACGCCTTTAAATCCGTTCCCGAAGAAAGCAAAATCCATACTCCGAGACCGGGGCATGCCGATTTTGCCGGTTCGATAAAATTCGGATTAGACGATATAAGAAATGTTTTGGAACGTTCGAGCGCAAGAGAAACCGCGTCGAGGGTTGCGGTCGGGGCGATTTGCCAGATATTTTTGAAAAATTTCGGCATCGAGTTTGCTTCGGCGGTGCTTAACATCGGCGGGGTAGGAATAGACGCCGCTGAGAAAAACAATCTTATCGACCTTTTCGACGAAACGAACAGGCAAAATATCGGGAATTCCGAGCTCCGCATGCCTTATCCCGAACATGAAGAGAAGGCAAAGGCCTTTATCGACAAGATGAAAACGGAAGGAGATACCGCAGGCGGGCTTATAACCGCTCAGGCAAAGGGCGTACCCGTCGGCCTCGGCAGTTTTACTCAGTGGGACGAGAAATTGGACGCCCACATAGCGATGTCCGTAATGAGCATTCAGGCAATTAAAAGCGTAGAAATCGGCGTCGGAGTAAAATCCGCTTATCTGAAAGGTTCGAGTTGCCACGATTCGATTTATTACGGCGGAGGCGGCTTTTATAGAAAAACCGACAATGCCGGCGGCATAGAAGGGGGAATGTCCAATGGAGAAATAATAAGCGTAACATGCGCGATGAAACCGATACCAACTTTAATGAAGCCCTATCTCGACACCGTAGATTTAAATACTTGCGAAGCAAAAAAAGCATTTCTTGAAAGGTCCGACGTATGCGCCGTTCCTGCGGCGTCAATCGTCGTCGAATCCGCCCTCGCTTTTTCCATATGCTATTTTTTCCTCAAAAAATTCGGCGGCGACGGTTTAGCGGAGATTAAAAGAAACTATGAAGGATATGCAAAAAAATGAAAACGAATATTGTCCTAATAGGCTTTATGGGAGCGGGAAAGACTGAAGCCGGGAAGATTCTCGCAAAAAATAAAGGGCTTAATTTTATAGATTTGGACTGCTTAATAGAAAAAAAAGAAGGAATGGTTATTGCGGATATTTTTAAAAAGAAAGGCGAGAATTATTTCAGAAATCTCGAAACCGAAATTTTAAAGGAATTAGATAAAAATAAATCCGATATATCTAAAATTTTTAAAAAATACACTGATGCAAGTAAAGATAAGGGAAAAGAAAAAACAGTGAAAGCTGTCAACTGCGAAAATTCCATAATGACCGGTAAAGAAAGTAAAAATTGGGTAATATCTACCGGCGGCGGTATGCCGGTATTTAACGGCAACATGAAACTGCTGAAAAATATCGGAACTACGATATATTTAAAAGCGGATGCAAAGACTATTTACGAAAGGATAAAATCCGAAACGCACAGACCGGTTTTAGGCGGAAAAGGATTTACCGAAAGGACTGTTTCCGATAAACTTAAAGAAAGAGAGAAATTATACGGGCAGGCGGATATGACGATATATACCGACGGTTTAACGGCTCATGCCTCTGCAGAAGAAATAGAGATTTTTTTAAACTTTTATTAAACCAAAAAGAAAAAATTAAAGTTTTTAGAAAGCTGTGACGATTAATAAATAAAAGGATAGGTTAGTTGTCTAAAATTTAAGATAACGAATATAAAATGGAAGAGGGGGTGAAAGAATTAATACCTAAATTAATGTTTTCGAAAAAGGAGGACGTTAATCTATTCGAAAAAAAAGTTGCAGTTTATCAGAGGTTAAAAGTAAGTTAAGTAAAACTTAAAAAAATTCATTAATGTAAATGTAATTTAACAATTTCGGCACGGATGCCGGAATAATTTATCACGGAGGATAAAATGTTTAACGGTCTATTTATCAATTCAAACCAATCCGCAATCATTGCTACGGATAACCTTCAAAACACTAACAATTCTTTAGGACAGTCGTTGAACGAACTCTCCAGCGGTTTGCAGATTACCGGAGCATGGGTCAATCCGGCAGGCTACGAAATAGCGCAGAGTCTGAATGCAACTACGTTAGGCATCAATCAGGCAACGTCAAACGCCAACAACGGAAATTCGTTAATCAACATCGCTTCCGGCGCTCTTTCCACGATTCAGGGAATGCTCGGCACCATGCAGACCCTTGCGACTAACGCCGCCAACGGAACGAACAGCACGCAAAACTTATCAGCGTTAAACAGCGAGTTTCAACAGCTTAGTTCGGAAATTACGCAGATTGCAGACTCAACGCAGTTTAACGGACTATCTCTTTTAAATGCAGTGTCAGCAGGTACATCGGGAGCTATTACAAGCAGTTCAATTAGTGCATTTTCATTTCAAATTGGTCCTAACGCAAATACTGTAACCAATCAAATATCTGTTTCTATTCAGGGCGTTAACGCTAGCTTATTAGGTATTACAAATTCCAACGGCAGCGTTACTACTGCTTTGCAGTCAGGACAAGGGACAGCCATCGGCGTTAACTTAAATACTAACGGCAGTGCATTAATAGCTCTTTCGGCTGTTCAGGCGGCTGTTAATCAGGTCGCCGGCATAAGCGGTCAGCTTGGTTCTTACCAGAACAGGGTTACTCAGATACTCGGAAACCTTCAGACGGAAGGAACGAACACGCAGGCCGCATATAACAATATAATGGACGTCAATTTCGCGCAGGAAATGTCCCAGTTTACTTTGCTTTCTACTCTGGCGCAGTCAGGCGAAGCTATGCTTTCTCAGGCATCGATGGTTCCTCAGGGACTTTTGACCCTGTTGAAGTAAAATTATATAAACTAATGGGGACAAGCTAATGGGGACAGATTTGAAATCTGTCCCCATTAGCCCCCGCTAATAAAAGAAGTGATACATTATGGACCAATTATCGTTAAACGTAAATGTGCTAAATGTTGCTAACGGCAATAATGTATATAATGCGGACAAGGTAAATGGGTCTGCCGTAAATTCTAAAAATAATACAGCTAATCAAAATAACGACAATGTCGCGAACAATAAAAATATCTCCGCAAATCAAACAAAATCAGAAAACAGCAGCGCCGAAAAAGAAAAAGAATTAAACAAACAGATAGAATCGAATCTTAATCCCGCTCCTATGCTGTCCAAGGCAATGCTTTTTAAGTGGGATGCAAGCGCAGGCGGTGCCGTTATTAAAGTAGTAGATTTTAAAACCGGAAAAGTTCTGGCGCAGATTCCGCCTAATTCGGTTTTAAAAATGATGTCGAATTACCAGAAAGGTTCGCTTTACAGCAGTAAATTATAACGTTAATTAAGAATAAGGGGGACAGAATTAATTCTGTCCCCCTTATTAGAGGTAATATAAAATGTCTATAACGGGCAGCAGTTTGACGCCGAGTTCTTATCCCAATCAGGGT
>JAJYZM010000013.1 GCA_021799935.1 bacterium
GGAAAAGAAGATATGGAATACGCTATACAATTAAAATTAATTCTTGAAAAATATCTTTATTCCGTTTACGACAAATTAATAAAAGATAAAAACCAGGAAACGCTGAATAAAATATTAAACATTATCGGAGACAACGGCGGGACTATCGAAAGAAGCAAGCTGCTGCGTTATACGCATATGCTTAAAAAAGACTTCAACAATTTTATAGAAACCTTAATCGAAAGAAGATCCGTCGCCTTTATTGCAAAAAAGACGAAAACAAAATCTGCCGTTTATTATAAAATAATAGGCGATTAACGGACGCACTAATGCGTTTGTGAATTTGTGAATTATTTAATAATATATTATTATAATACAATAAATGCCTATATTTAAAGACCATTGGATAATTCGCAGACAGTCGTGAAATATTGCTAATTATTGTTAATTATTTAAAGTCGGACGGCCAAAAGAAAAAGGTCTTTTTTCTTGGCTGCCTAAATCTTTTGAATTATTCACAAGGGGGATATTTTTCCGGCAAAGGCTTGAATAAGGGATTACAAGGGATATAAATAAATACTTCGCAAATATTTCACGAAGGGTTTTTACAATTAGATTTAATGTTTATATTGGGTTACGGTGAATATTTCACAAGTTCGCATGATTTTTTGATAATTGCGGGAATAATTAGAAAGGAATGGGGCTAAACAAGGCAAGCCCCATCGGGCTCACCTCAGGTTCATCTTGCCTTTTTGCATCCAGGCGAGACGACCGTGTCTTTCAGTGTTTGGATTAAGTTTATTGTAAACTTTCTTCACATGTTTTGTCAAATGGAACAGAAACCGGAGTTAAAATATAATTAATAACTTTTAATACCTAAACCTAATTTAAACTTGGATTAATGCTGAAATTTGATATTTAGATGAGGATAACTTTAATTAACCTCGCATTTTTGTTAATAAAGATATAAAATTTATTGTTAAATAATATAGTATGTAAAATAAGATGATGATACGACATGATTAATTATTATCGGCGATAAAATAAAATTGTATCTATACTACTAAGCCGCTTAATTCTTTCTTACCCCTGCTCAATAAGATAAAATTGGGGCTGCGACTATAAATTAGTTATTTTTTTTATTTATTTGTATAATATCGTTATTGCTTAAAACTTGCGGTTAGAAATAATTATTAAAAGGAGTTAAAGTGGCTTTCGACCTTACGTTTATCACAAACGAAGAAGATAATAATCTTAGGGATAGGTTTAAAACTTTAATAAAAGAAGCTCGATTTTTCGACTGCCTTGTCGGTTATTTTTATGCAAGCGGATTTTTTTCAATTTATAAAGCATTGGAAAAAACTGAAAAAATAAGAATTCTTATAGGTATTTCTACTAATAAGCAAAGTTACGACTTGTTAAACGCCGCCAGACGAGAAAAAGAACAAACCCTCCAATTTTCTCATGCTGAAACTAAAGACGCCGTTAGCGGACTTGTCGAAAAAGAGATGGAGGATTCCGACGATAATTATTCGGTGGAGGAAGGAGTACTAAAATTTATTGAATGGATTAGAAGTGAAAAATTAGAAATAAGAGCTTATCCTTCTCAAAATATTCATGCAAAACTTTATATAATGACATTTGAAGAAGGTAATAAAGATAAAGGCAGGGTTATTACAGGCTCCAGTAATTTTACGGAAGCAGGACTTATTTACAACCTTGAGTTTAATGTCGAATTAAAAAACTCAGCCGATCATGAATTTGCAAAAAATAAATTTGATGCCCTTTGGTTGGATTCCGTCGATATAAGCGAAAAATATATTGAAACAATTGAGAATAAAACTTGGCTTAATCAAAACATCACTCCGTATGAATTATATTTGAAATTTTTATACGAATATTTTAAAGATGAATTAAATCAGACGGAAGATGTTTTCGTAAATTATTTTCCCGAAAATTTTAAGAGATTGGAATATCAGGAACAGGCCGTATTAAATGCAAAGAAGATACTTCTGGAATACGGCGGCGTATTTATTTCCGACGTGGTAGGTCTCGGCAAAACTTATATAGCAACATTACTGTCCGGCCAACTTGAAGGAAGAACACTGGTTATAGCCCCGCCCGTGCTTATTGACGAAGCTAATCCCGGCTCGTGGAAGACTGCGTTTTCGGATTTCAGGATACACGCCGATTTTAAATCTATCGGCAAACTTGACGACCTTATAAATTCGGGTACCGATAAATATAGCAATGTAATTATAGACGAGTCCCACAGGTTTAGAACCGAAAGCACGGTTACTTATGAAAAACTAGCACAGATTTGCCGTGGAAAAAAGGTTATTCTTGTAACCGCAACCCCATATAACAACTCTCCCAAAGACATATTAAGCCAGATAAAGCTGTTTCAAAAATCTAAGAAAAGTACAATTCCCAATATGACGGATATAGAATCTTTCTTCAACGGATTGGATAAGAAATTAAAAAAATTAGACAGGCAGAAGGACTACGAGTTATACATTAAAACTATAAAAGAAAATACCAAAGAAATTAGGGAAAAGGTTCTTAAATACTTAATGGTAAGAAGAACCAGAACCGAAATCGAAAAATATTTTAATGAGGATTTAAGAGAACAGAATATAAAGTTTCCCGATGTAGAAAAGCCGGAACCTTTGTTTTACCAGTTAAACGAAGAAGAGGATAAAATATTTAGCAGAACCATAGAACTCATATCAAAAGATTTTTACTATGCCCGTTATACGCCATTGTTATATTATGTAGGAAAAATAGGACAGCTTGAAATAGAATCTCAGAGGAATATGGGAAAGTTTATGAAAATTCTTCTGGTTAAAAGGTTGGAGAGCAGTTTTTTTGCATTTAAAAATTCTATCGACAGATTCATCCGTTCATATGAAATGTTTATAAAAGAATATAAAAACGGAAATGTATATGTAAGTAAAAAATATACAAATAAAATATTTGAACTTATTGAAAATGGGGATTATGATACTATTCAGAAGTTGATAGATGAAGATAAAGCCGAAAAATATAAAAGCTCCGATTTTAAAGACGATTTCCTTAATTATCTTGAAAATGATTTAAAAATTTTAAAAGAAATTAAAAATATCTGGCAGAAAATAGAAAGAGACCCAAAATTAGATCTATTTCTGGAAATGCTTAAATCAGATAAAATTCTTAAAAAAAATAAACTTGTTATTTTTACCGAATCTAAAGAAACTGCAGAATATCTTGCCCAGAAATTAACAGAAAAATCGTCTGAAACCGTTATTTGTTTTACAGGCGCTTCGGAATATTCGGTTAGGAACAAGGTTATCGAAAACTTTGACGCAAAGGCGCTTGACCCTAAAGATGACTACCGCATACTCGTTGCAACAGAGATACTGTCTGAAGGAGTGAATCTTCACCGTTCCAATGTGGTTATAAACTATGATATACCATGGAACCCGACCCGCATGATGCAAAGAGTCGGGCGTATCAACCGTATAGACACAAAGTTCGATAAAATATATACATATAATTTTTTTCCTACCAAGCAGTCAAATGACCAGATCAAACTTAAAGAAGCCGCTGAAGCAAAAATTAACGCCTTTTTAACGCTTTTAGGCGGAGATGCAGCTCTTTTAACGGAAGGAGAACCGGTAGGCTCACACGAACTATTTAATAAATTAATTTCAAAACAAACGATAACCGGCGAAGAAGATTCAAATGATAGCGAACTTAAATACTTAAAAAAAATAAAGGAAATACGCGATAATGAACCGAAACTTTTTGAAAAGATTAAGAGGTTGCCTAAAAAGGCGAGGACTGCAAAAGCAAACGAGAAATTTGCGAATAATCTTATAACGTATTTTAGGGCAGGCAAGCTTCAAAAGTTTTATATGGCTGACGATTTTAATGAATCTGCGGAACTTGATTTTATGTCTGCCGCATCTTTGATTGAAAGCGATATGAATGAAAAAAAACAAAATATTCGTAAAAATATATATGAACTGTTAGATAAGAATAAAAACGCTTTTATACTCGCCACTAATGAAGAAAACGTAGAACCGCAAACCGGAAGAGGAAAGGACAGTGCTTCGAATATTATAAAAATTTTAAAATTAACACTGAAAGATTCTATGAAGTTTACTGACGACCAGGAATCTTACATAAGAAAAGTTATCACGCAATTAAACGAGGGCGGATTGCCTAAGCAGACTATAAAGGAAGCATTAAAAACTTTAAACAGTCTCGGCAACGAAATGCAAAATCCTTTTAAAGTCCTTGCCGTAATTCAAAAAAATATACCCGAAAAGCTTTTAAACCCTCATTATGCGGAAAATAATCCTTTATTATCCGGCAAAAGAGAGGTTATTTTATCAGTTTACTTGATATCGGAAAAAGAAGTTTAACGGAGTTAAAATATTATGGATAAAGAGCAGGCTAAAAAATTAGTTAAAGAAACCTTTGAAAACAATTTTAATAAGGAATTATTTCTTAATTTTATAAGAAATCTTTGCAATGAAATTGACGAATCCAAAGCTTTTCCCGTCAGAGAGACAGGATATATTAAAGAGGCTTTTCTACCCTACGTTAAAACATACGAGCGGCTTGGTACATATACCGACCCGGAAGAAAAGAAAATCGATATTCTGATAGTTTATCTGCAGAAAGAAAATTCTATTGAAAGAGCGCGAACCGCTCAGCGTAATTTTGTTGCAAGGTATCTTCAAAAAAGAGGCGAGAAAGATGCAGCGCTTGTAGCTTTCGTTTCCCCTAGTAAAGACGATTGGCGGTTTTCTTTAATAAAGATGGATTACCGGTTTGAACAGACCGAAAACGGAAAGATTAAAATAAAAGACGAATTTACACCCGCGCGAAGGTGGTCATTTTTAGTCGGTAAAAATGAAAGCAGTCATACGGCGCAGAGCAGGTTCACCCCCATAGTCGGCGATGATGAAAATCCTCCAACACTATCTATGCTTGAAGCGGCATTTGATATAGAAACGGTAACCAAAGAATTTTATGCAAAATATTATGCTTTATTTACGGAGCTTAATGCCCGGCTTGACGATATTCTAAAAACAAATGAGAAAGTAAAGGAAGAATTTAAGGCTAAAAATATCGATACGTCAAATTTTACCGAAAAACTTCTCGGACAGATAGTATTCCTGTATTTTTTACAAAAAAAGGGTTGGTTCGGGGTCGGACGCAACGAAAGCTGGGGAACGGGACCAAAGGATTTCCTGCGCAGACTTTTTGAAAAGAAAATGATAAATATAAATTACGAAAATTTTTTTAACGATATTCTCGAGCCTCTTTTTTACGAGGCGCTTGCCCAGCAGCGCGATTATAATTTTTATAGCCGGTTTAACTGCAAAATTCCTTTTCTAAACGGCGGTCTTTTTGACCCCATTAATAATTACGATTGGGTGCATATCGATATTCTCCTGCCGAACGAGCTTTTTTCAAATCAGACTGCAACCAAAGAAGGCGACAAAGGCAACGGTATTTTAGATATTTTCGACCGATACAATTTTACCGTAAAAGAAGACGAGCCGTTAGAAAAAGAGGTAGCGGTAGATCCTGAAATGCTTGGAAAGGTATTTGAGAATTTATTAGAATCCAACGACAGAAAAACCCAGGGTACGTTTTATACTCCGAGAGAAATAGTGCATTATATGTGTCAAGAGAGCCTCGTCAGTTATTTATCGGCAGGGTTAGAAGATAATGTTGCAAAGAATGATATTTCTAAGTTCATAAAAATCGGAGAATTAGTCGGCGAGCATGAAGCTGCCGTTATATTAAAAGAAAAAGAAACGAAGAATTATTCTCATAAAATACCCGAAAGTATTCGCGCTAATGCAAAACAAATAGATGAAAAACTTGCCTCTATTAAAGTCTGCGATCCCGCTTGCGGTTCCGGCGCTTTTCTTGTCGGAATGATGAGCGAGATAGTAAAAGCGCGTAATATTCTCTCTATTTTTATGGAAGGCGGCGGCGATAGGTCGCTTTATAATTTTAAGCGCGAATGTATAGAAAATTCGCTTTACGGGGTAGATATCAATGCTGGTGCGGTAGAAATTGCCAAGCTGAGATTGTGGCTTTCGCTTATTGTTGACGAAGAAGATATCGAGCTAATTAAGCCGTTACCTAATCTTGATTACAAAATAGTCCGAGGGAATTCGCTCTTAGGCATAGATTTAAATGCCGACCTGAATTTATTTAATAAAGAAAGCTTTGATGAAATAGAACGATATAAAAATAGCATTATCGAAGAAATAAATCATGAAAAAAAGAAGAATTTAAAAAAGAAAATAGATGAACTTATTTTAAATATTACCGACGGGAAAAAAGATTTTGATTTTGAAATTTATTTTTCCGAAGTATTCCGCAACAATGGAGGATTTGATGTTGTTATTGCAAATCCGCCGTATATAAGAGCCGATAGTTCAGCGATAAAACAACAGAGAGAAATTATAAAAAAGTCTAATACCTATGAAACTCTATGGGAAAAGTGGGATTTATATGTAGCATTTATCGAAAAAGGTTACCAAATTCTTACGCCTAACGGCATACTTGAATTTATTATTTCAGATGCTTATATGGCTTCAAAATACGCTATAAAATCTCATGATTACTTTTTGAAAAATGCATTAATAAATAGAATAGATTTTTGTTCCGAATTAAAAATATTTGATGCCGCCATTAGAAATATCATTATTGAATATAAGAAAAAAATAAATCCGAATCATATACCTTTGCGAATTAAACATGTTAGGGAATGGAATAATTTCATATTCTTGCCTTCAAAGAGACAATCCGAGATGGGCGAAAATACATTTAAATTGAATAGCGAAGGCAAAACTATTGGAGATTTATCAAATACCGTAACTTGGAAAGAAATTTGCTATGTGAGTGTTGGATTAGTATTAAATGCGGAAGAAAAACTGTATCAAGGCGAATTCTCAAAAGATGATTTAATTTCCGAAAAGAAAGATGAAATACATTATAAACGATATATTGAGGCAAAATGGACAAGTAAATATAGAATTGAGAAAATAAAATTTTTGGAATGGAATACAGACAGAGTTCCAAAAAAAATTCGCAGACCCACATTTTCGGAATTATATATTCCGGATAAAATAATGGCAGGAGGAATGACTGGAGCAATATATGACAATACGGGTTTGCTATGTAACCACAGTATTATAATCTCGGTTTTATGGAAAGACATAAAAGATGTGCAAAACAGAAGTATTGAAGGGAGTATAAAAAAAGACTTTAAAATAAAAAAAATATATCCATTTAGAAAGCAATTGGAAGAAAATTCAAAATGCTTTAATTTGAAATATCTTTTAGCAATTCTTAATTCACAATTTGCCTACAAGTTTTTAGATTCGGCACGAAGAAGTCAAATAGGATTTTACCCCGATGATTTTAAAAAATTACCGATTAAAAAAATATCTGGTTCAGGACAAGAACCATTTATTGAACTTACGGATAAGATTATTGCAATAACAAAAGATGACGATTATCCGCAAAATCCTCAAAAACAATCTCAGGTAAAAGCTATCGAAAATCGGATTGACGAGCTTGTTTATAGATTATACAATTTAACCGATGAAGAAATTAAGATAGTCGAGGGAATAACCGATAATTATTAAAGTCTAATTAAAATATCAAAAATTTATTTGCTTATATAATCAAGTCTTAAAAAACGCGGAGATTGATAGCAATGGACTTTAAAGGAAATGTTTTATTAGTTAATTCTCCGCTTTTTAGAGAATCTCAGCATGATTATGATGAGAACGTGATACCGCCTATGGGACTTGCATATATCGCCTCTAATTTAAAAGACAATGGCATATATTGCAACCTGCTTGATGCTGTATATCATAAAATGGGCGTTAAGGAAATTTGTCAATATTTCTCAAAAACCACCCCTTCATTTGTAGGTATAAATATCTTTACAACAAATATGCATTTGGTAAAGGAAATAGTGGAAAAATGTCAAATTAGGACTACATTTATAATTGGAGGGCAAGCAGCAAGATTTCTTTATCAAGAAATTTTTAATTGGAATACTAATAATAAAATAATTGTAATAATCGGGGAAGCTGATTTTTTATTTTCAGCCTTGGTTCAAGATAATGATAATGCTATTAGTTTTGAAAAAGAGCGCAAAAATCCTCCGAGGGAACTTTTTAAAGTGGATGCAGAAAGTCCTTTTTTTCCCAGAGAAATTTCCGACCTGCATCTACACAGGGAGTTCTTAGAGAATGAACCTTCTAAAAATAAGAAGGGCTATAAAGAAGCTTTTATTATTGCAAGTAGAGGGTGTAAATATAGTTGTGCTTTTTGTGCCGCCGCAAAAAATCTGAATAAAGACATTCCGATTAGGCGTAGGTCCGCACAAAGTATAAAAAATGAAATTGCCGAGATTCAAAGCCTATACAATGGCAATGTCAATGCCATTAGGGTGTTAGACGATTTGTTTTTGAGAGATATTGAGTCTATAAAGTTGGCTGGGGAGATATTTAATAAATCAGGCCTGTCTTGGCGTTCAATGGCTCATGTTTTATCTTTCAAAGACATCAATGTTGCAACGTTGTGCGATTTAAGAAAAAGCGGATGTATTGAATTATTCATTGGAGTCGAGTCAGGTTCTGAAGAAATATTAAAAAAAATAAAAAAATTTCATAATATTATTAAAATTAAGGAAACTTTTAAAAAAGTTTTTCAAGCTGGTATAAGTATTAAAGCTTATTTTATATACGGATTTCCCGGAGAAACAGAAAATAATATGAGTAAAACATTTGAACTTGCTATCGAACTCAAAAATTATGCAAAAGTATTTGGCGTAGGTTTTAGAGCAAGTGCTTTCAAATTTAGGCTATATCATGGAACCAAAATATATAATGATTTTTTGTTGAAAAATAGTATGTGTAATATAAAAATAATGCCAGATAATACATTATCTAATATTACTGGCAGGAATTTGTTTAACTTTACTTCAGGTAATTATTCCGCCGTGAGCGATGATTGTTTGAATAAATTCGTTGAGAAAACAAATATTTTAAAAACTTTTTAACCTCTAAATATAATAGTTTTTATTATGAAAACAATATTTACATCTTGCGGAAGTTTTGAGAAACGTTTCAACAAAAAAGCATGCAATGAATGTCATGTTCAATGCAAAACCGCTAAACAAGATTTAAATAAATACTTATTGAATAAATCGGTAAGCACAATAAATGATCCCGCTGATATTATGTTTGTTGGTTTGTCTGCAAAGTTCGATAAGGAACAACTGGTAATGAAACCTCTTTGCAGTTCAACTAATACAGGCAAAATTATCGATAAAATAGAGGAAAGATTGAGTGAGAATATAATAGTTTATAGGACTAATCTTGTTAAATGCCCGCCGGTGGATAAAAATAATAAAATAAGATATCCTAATAAAAAAGAAATGACGCATTGCTTAGAGAATTTATATATGGAGATTTATCGTTTTAATCCTAAAATCATTATAATGTTAGGGGAACAGGTCTCCAATTTTATTATCGAAACATTGGAGTTAAGTCATAACGCTTTCAAATACGTGTTTTCAAAAACTTATATCAAAGATGATCTAAAATTTATTGCAACGCACCATCCTTCTTATATATATATATATAAACGTAAAATTCTCGATGAATATATTCAGGAAATAGTAGATTTAATTAATAATAAATTAAGTTTAGCATATTAAATTTATATTTTTTAAATATCAGTGACTTTTATGGAGAACCATAAAATATAATAATAAATTTAAGAATGGCGTAAATAAATATTTAATGTAGAATACAATAAAATTAATAATATGTCAGAAGATTTTAAAAACTCCGCATGTTATAAAAAAATATTTTCTTATAGTAATTCAATTCCGTATAGAATTATTTCCAGAGAAAGCGGTCAACTTGAATTTAAAGAGTCCTTTAACTGGAATTCTAAAGAGGAATATGCCAAAACTATGGCTGCTTTTGCGAATACCAAGGGCGGTTGTATCGTGTTTGGCATAAAAGATCATCCGAGAGATTTAATTGGTCTAAAAAATAATAATTTTGAGGCAACAGATGAAGCAAAAATATCTTTATATTTAAATAGCATATTTTTACCGGAAATAATTTTTGAAAAATTTATCACATATGAAAATTCAAAAACTATAGGCATCATTAAAATAGAGGAGGCTAAAAATAAACCGATTGTTTGCACAAAATCTGGAGAAATATTAAAAGAAGCCGATATTTATTATCGCTATAACGGGAGTAGTTCTAAAATTAAATACGGTGAACTTAAAATATTATTAGAAGCTATCATAAATGAAGAGCGAAAGATTTGGATGAGTCATTTAGAAAGAATATCTAAGATTGGCGCAGAAAATGCCGTTATATTGGATATTGCGAATGGCAAGGTTGAGGGGAAAGGCGGCGCACTTTTAATTGATAGCAAATTAATTCCAAAGATAAAATTTATTAAAGAAGGAAGTTTTAAAGAAGGTGGAGAGCCGACACTAAAGCTTGTGGGCAATGTAAAACCAGTTATTTTTTCTAAAGTTAGTAAAATTGAAAAAGACGGTCTGAAGATAACTAACGATCCAAATGCACCTGCGATTAGACTTGAAGAAGAAGATATGCTGAAAGCAAAATTTCCATTAAATTATGAAGACTTAAAAAAACATTTGAAAGCGAAATTTCCTAATCTTAAATTAAATGCAGAGTTTTATGAGATTAAAAAAAAGTTAATGGAAGATGAAAATCTAAGCAAAAGGCGTTTTCTTGATCCGAATAATCCTGAAGGCCCTAAAAAGGATTTTTATAATAATAATTTTCTAGAAGAATTCGGAAAATATTACCAAGAAAAAAAATAGAAGATTAATAATTTATTATATCCCATCAAATTTATCTGTCGTATTTATTATTTGAAGAATGAAAGATTATGAAAATCAAACAATTTCAAATAGATGCATTTACCGGTCGTGTTTTCGGCGGCAATCCCGCTGCAGTCTGTCCTTTTCAGAGTTGGCCGGAAGATAATCTCCTTCAATCCATCGCCGAAGAAAACA
>JAJYZM010000014.1 GCA_021799935.1 bacterium
TCCGCGAGATGATGAATATAATACTTTTAAGTTCATACGAACAGATAAAATCTAAACTTGAAACCAGAAAGGAAAATATTTCGGGGCTATTGAAAGAAACAGAGGGAAATAAAGAACTTCACGACATTATTGTGCAGTTTTCCGATAAGAAATCGCTTTCTATCAGAGATATGGCCGAGCGCATAAAGGGCGGAAAGGGCAGGCTGTCGAAATCGGAGGCTATGATTTTAATGTTATGGACGATAAAATCAAAATTAGTAAAACTCGAAGGGTTGTAATCCGGCAATGAAAAATATAATTATACTGAATCTTACCCGCATGGGCGACCTTATTCAGTCCACGGCTCTTTTTAAAAAAATTAAATTAACCTATCCCGAAAGCCGCGTCAAACTTTTAATTTCTACCGATTTTGCGGAAATTGCGCCGTTCCTTCCGTATGTAGATGAGATTAAGCCTATAGACGTTATAGGGCTGTCCGAGCTTTTAAAAGTAAGCAATTTCGAATTAACTTTAGATATTTTAAAAGCTTTAGACGCCGTGTTCGACGGTATTTTACGGGTAAATTACGACCTTGCCGTAAATCTTTCCCACGATGAATTCAGCGTATATTTCCTTTATATGTTAAATTCGTTAAAAAACATAGGCATATCCATAACGCGCGAAGGAACTATAATATCTAACGACGAAATGATAGCCTATATATTTTCTGCCGTTAAAAACAGAAAGGTAAGCGTTTTAAACCTTGTTGATATTTATGAAAGAACCGTAAAGACGAACCGAGGCAGTAATAAAATACACGTAAACAAAATTTATTTAGATACCGAAAAAGCGGACGAAGACCGAAAAGAGCTTGACGCTTTAAAAAAATACGATATAGAAGAAAACGATACGGTTATTTCTTTTGCGATAGGAGCCTCTACCGAACTTAAAAAATGGCGTTACGATTATTTTGCCGAATTAGCAAAGATGCTTTTAGCCGGCGATTCAAGAATTAAAGTTGTTTTGCTTGGAGCAAATTACGACGTTAAAGCCGGCGGTTATATAGAAGCTGCCGTCATGGACGAAAGGCTTATAAACTTAACCGGTAAAACTTCCGTTTCCGACCTCGTTTACGTTGTCCGGCGCTCAAATCTGCTGATAACGCACGATACTGGAACAATGCATATCGGGGTTGCCGTCGGAACTAAATTAATCGTTATCTATACCGGAAACGTAGGTTTTTGGGAAACCGGACCATACGCCGAAAACAAACTGCTCGTCGTGCCGGATATAGGATGTTTTCCGTGCGATTTTAATCTTAAATGTTTAAATCCGGTATGCCGGGAACTTATCAAGCCGGAATATATTTACGATATGTCGCTTATGGTTCTCGAAAAAGAAAACGGTTATGCCGAAAAACTGTCTAAATATAAAAATACCGGTATTATTCCGTATCTGTCGAGATTCGATTCGAAAGAATTCATCGATTTTTTTCCAGCAGTAAAAATTAAGCTTAACTTTAAAGATTTGAAGCTAAAAATACTTAAATTAGCGCTCGAACATTATTACGAAGGAGATTTTTGGAATATAGAGGAGAACGAAATAGAACTTTTTCTTGACTGTTTTGAGGGCATAGAATATAATCTTAGCTTAGATGCGGGCGAAGAGCTAAAGGCGGCAGAAAGCCTTATTTCTTTATGCGAAAGAGGTATGTCAGAGACAAAAAAAATGATTAATCTGGCCATTCATGACCCTTTTAATTCTAAAAAAATAGAGGAATATACCGGCAATATAAAATCTATAGATTTTGAATTAAAATATTTATCTTCGGTTTACGACGACCTGTCTTTGTTTAACCAGATTCACGTTATAAACCAGAACAGTTCCGTAAGCTACGATTTGTTCGGTCTTGCCTTTGATGCGCTTAAAAGTTATTCGAGATATAAACTTCAACTGAATATATTTAAAAAAGTTTCGATGTTGTTTTTAGACAATATTAAAGATAAGTTTAATTATAAAACAAAGGAGTTGATATGAAATTATACGTTGACGGGAATTTGACCGATTCTGTTTCAAACGCGGGCAGTATGCACGATATTTTATATGTAGGCGACATAAAACGTTTTATTCCGGAAGGCAGGGTAATAAAAAACATAGCCATAAACGGAACCCAATACGACGATTTGATCCTGAACGCCGATAAATCAAAGGCTTTCAAGTTGGGAAGCGCCGACGAGATTAAAATAACTACTATGAGCCAGTTCGAACTTTTAAACGGTTCTATTGAAGCAGCTATAGCATTTTTAAACGAGTTTAAAGCAGGAATAGTAAAAACGACGGACGAGATAAGGTGGGGAAACAGCGCCGGAGGGTTTAAGAATTTTTCCGAATATCTTAAAGGGCTTACTACGTTTATTCAGATTATGGAAAAAATATCGGAATTCTTAAATATAAATTACGACAGCCTTGTTTACGGCGGTAAAAGCGTCCAGTCTTATTTTAACGACCTCGAAAAAATTCTTTCTTCAGTTCTTTCGACGCAGGTAGAACAGGATTACGTCCTGCTCGCCGATGTAGTCGAGTTTGAACTTAGGCCCAATATAGATATTTGGGAAAATATTCTGGAAGATATTAAAACTAAAATAAACGGCGCTTCCAACTCAGAAGGCAAATGACCTTAAAAAAGAAGAGGATTATCGTGATAATAGGAGTTCAGCGGAGCGGCACGAGCGCAATTACAAGGGGGCTTCAAGTTTTAGGAGTTGATCTTTTAAATTTTTATGGGCCTAACGCCGTCGGTCCGGACAACGAGAAAGGATATTTTGAAGATTTTGAAATAAGCCATTTAGACGTTAGCATGCTGAACTCTATCGGCTATACGTGGGATAATCCGGTTTTGCCGGTATTTGACGACAATACTAGGCAGGTTTTATCGGCTTTTTATCCTATCGGCGTTAATATCCTGCAAAGGAGATTTGAATCGACGGATTTATTCGGTTTTAAAGACCCTTTAATAGCTAGGCTTTTGCCTTTATGGAACGATATATTTAAAGACGAAGGGGCTGAAGTATCGTATATAATAGCATGCCGCAATCCTTTAAGTACCGCAAAATCTATGCAGAAAAGGGACGGCTTCGACATAGTCAAAGGGTGCTATATATGGCTCGGCTACATTGCGGCTTCCTTGATTCATTCGGTAGGTTATAAGCGTATAGTCGTCGATTACGACGAATTGATGAAAGACCCCGAAAAACAGCTCGGAAGGATGGCAGAGCGTTTAAATTTAAAGTTTGACGCAAAGAGTCCGGAATTTATAGAGTATAAAGAATCATTTTTGAGCGAATCCCTAAGGCATACAAGTTTCGCGGTATCCGACCTTGCCACAAATGCGGACGTTCCACCAAAAATTGCCGAACTTTATGTTTTGCTTAAACGCACCGCAATGGATGAAATTTCCATAGACGGTATCGAAGCGGCGGCAAAGATTAATAAAATTTATTCATGGATGGCGGAACTCCGCTCTACACTTTTATATATGCAGGTGCAATTCGACGCTTTGCTTTATTTAAAAAAAGAGTCCGATAAAAAAGACGCAAAAATTGCCGAATTAACGGAATCTTTAATATCTTGTCATTCCCGCTAAAGCGGGGACCCGGAAACATGAACGTAGAAAATCATTCAAGCCCGCGCATAGTCTGGCACGAACATAAAATAAAAAGGAGCGACAGGGAAAAATTTAAAAACCAGAAAGGGTGCGTTTTGTGGCTTACCGGACTCAGCGGATGCGGAAAAAGCACCATTGCCAATTTACTTGAAGAGCGGTTGAACGAAAAAGGCCGCCATACCTACCTTTTAGATGGGGACAATATAAGGCACGGACTCAGCAGGGGACTGGGGTTTTCCGAGGAAGACAGGTTAGAAAACATACAAAGAGTAGCCGAAGCCGCCAAGCTTTTCGTAGATGCCGGAATTATCGTTATAGCATCGTTTATTTCGCCTTTAAAGAAGCACAGACAGTCGGCAAAAGAAATAATAGGCTCCGGCGATTTCGTCGAAATATTTATAGATACGCCTTTTCACGAATGCGTTAAAAGGGATGCCAAGGGCTGGTACAAGAGGGCGCTGAACGGAGAAATAGAAAGCTATACGGGCGTCGATTCTCCTTACGAAAAGCCGGAAAAGCCAGATGTACATATAAAAGCCGGCAGTATAAATGCCGAAGAGGGGGTTAACAGAATCATAGAAATATTATCCGCGACAAACAAACTTTAATTTAAATATGGAAAATATAAAACAAGGTGAATTATAACCAAAAAGTGTCTTAATTTACTCCAACAATATGGGGGTTAGACCAATATAATTTTTACTAATTAACCAATAAAAAATCAGGCTGACACTAAATATCTAACGCTCCCAACGCTCCGATTTAGTTTAATGCATTAAAAAAGGAGGAATTCAAGTCTAATTCTTCTATTAAATTTTTTATTAATAAAGTTATCGATTTAGCTATAAGAACCAGAAGTATTAATTAAGAATCTATTTATATGAAACCATCTAAACCAATATTCGTTACCAAGACTTATCTTCCAAATAAGCAGAAATATAAACAATACATTGATAAAATTTACGAAAGTAATTACATAACAAACTACGGAAATTTAGTTAAAACACTTGAACAAAGGCTCTGCGAATTTTTAGGGGTAAAGAATGTTGTTCTTACATCAAACGGAACAACTGCCCTAGAAATTGCGTATAGAACTTTAGATATCAAAGGTTTTGCTATTACTACTCCATTTAGCTTTGTCGCAACGACAAGTTCATTGGTGACTAATGGAATATTACCTATATTTGCAGATATAGATGTAAATGATTTCAATATTAACCCAGAGAATATTATAAAAGCAATCACTAAAAATACTACGTCCATCGTTCCCGTGCATGTTTTTGGGAATCCATGTAAAATTGAAGAAATAGATAATATATCTAAAGAATATAATCTTAAAATTATTTACGATGCCGCTCATGCTTTTGGGGTAAAATATAAAAATAGGAGCATAGCTGAATTCGGCGATATTTCCGTCTTGAGTTTTCATGCAACTAAAATTTTTCATACTATTGAAGGAGGAGCCTTGGTAATAAACGACGATAAATTGGCTCAAAAAGCAAGGTATTTGATAAATTTTGGCATTCAAGACGAAGAGAATATACCGGAGCTTGGAACTAATGCAAAAATGAATGAATTTGAAGCGGCAATGGGGCTTTGTGTTTTAGATGACATAGATGATATTATTGCCAAAAGAAAAAAAATATGGGAAATTTACAAAAAAGAGCTTGAAGGGTACGTAGAATTTCAAAATTTGAATTTTAACATTACATATAACTATGCATATTTTCCTGTCTTATTTAAAAATGAAACCCAACTGTTGAAAATAAAAAAATCATTAAATGAGCAGAATATTTTCCCAAGAAGATATTTTTATCCATCGTTAGATACTCTTAATTACATTGAACCTAAACAAGAGTGTAAAATATCTAGAGATATAAGCAGAAGAATACTTTGTTTACCGATTTTCGTTGATATTAATCCTGAGTTACAACGCTTTGTTATTTCTATTGTAAAAAAAGGTTTAAGTATAATATAAAATTATAGAGGTTGCTTATTTATGGAGAAAATAAAATTAGCTTTTATTGGTGGGGGTTTAAATTCCGCAGTTGGTTACACTCATTTCTCAGCAACTAGAATTGATAATTTATTTAAAATTGAATCTGGTTGCTTTTCAAGGAATCACATAATAAATTTGGAAACGGCTAAATATTGGGATGTCCCAAGAGTGTATTTTGACTGGTTAACTTTATTGGAAAATGAAGTTTCTCAAGTTGATGCCGTCGTTGTTATTACGCCGACAAATAATCACTATGAAATTATTATGAAAGCATTAGAAATGGGTTATTCGGTTATTGCTGAAAAGCCGTTAGCATCAAACTTGAAAGAAGGAACAGATATTGCAAAACGAGTAGAGCAGAATAGATCTTTTCTGGCGGTCACCTATAATTATACGGGCTATCCAATGCTTCGTGAACTTCAAAATATGATTCAAGACGATAAACTGGGAAAAATTACAAATATAAATATTGAGATGCCTCAAGAAGGTTTTGCTAGACTTTTAAACGGTTATAAACCCGAACCCCAAAGTTGGCGTCTTATGGATGGTAAAATTTCAGGTATCTCTCTTGATTTAGGCACCCATTTACAGAATATTGTTTATTTTCTTACAAATGAAAATCCAAAAGAACTTGTTGCCGACGAGGCAAGTTTTGGATGGTTTCCTCAAATAGTAGATAATGTTTCATGTATAGCCAGATATAAAAGTTGTATGAGAGTGCAAATGTGGTATGGAAAATCTTCGATTGGTCATAGGAATGGATTAAGAGTTAGAGTGTACGGTTCAAAAGGAAGTGCTGAGTGGTTTCAAATGCAACCGGAAGAGTTGCTGATTAGTACTATTAATGGAGACAGAATAATCATTGACAGGGCATCTTCTAATATTAATGTATCGAATATGTCAAGATATAATCGTTTTAAATCTGGTCATCCTGCCGGATTTATAGAAGCTTTTGGTAATTTATATTTTGACATAGCAGTTAAGCTAAAACAATTTAAGATAGATAAAAATCATAACATTGACTGGCCATATAATGCATTCCAATCAACTATTGGCTTAGAAGTTTTTGAAGCCGTTAGGCAATCATCATTAGAAAATAAATGGATAGAAATAAATGGAGTTAAAATTGCAGATATTTAAGAACAATAAAGCAGACTTTCAAAAAAAAATTTTTGTTGACAGGTTTTTAAATAGTAATACTGAGAAATATATTTTAGGGATAAATGAAAACGCAAAAAGATTATCGAAATTTATTAATTTAACTGGTTATATAGATAATTTTACTAATGAATCGAATTGGAATAATAAACCTGTTTTTAAAAGTTATCAAATTTTAAATAAAAATGCAATTATTGTTTCCTGTTCGTTGGCAATTTACCCAATAAGCGCAATAAATTCCCTTATTAACTCTGGTTTTAAAAATATTTCAACAGTTTTAGATATTGCAAAGTATTCTGATGTAGGTTTTAAAGTTATGTTCATGAGTGATGCGAAGAAAGATTTGGAAGATAATTTTAGTAAATATGAAAAAATATATAATTTAATGAAAGACGCCGAATCAAAAAAAATATTTAAAAATTTATTGAATTTTAGGATGAATTTTGATTTTCAATATATGAAAAATTTTAAGGTAAATCAAAAAGACCAGTATTTTGAAAATTTTTTAACATTACAAGGCAAGAATGAGGAAGTGTTTGTTGATGCCGGTGGATTTGATGGGCTGACCACGGTAGAATTTATTAAACGTTATCCTGACTACAAAGAGATATATATTTTTGAACCATCTGAAAAAAATTTAGAATTGGCAAAAGAAAATCTCAAAGGATTCAAAAATATTAATTTTATGGACAAAGGTTTGTCAAATAAAAAAAATATTTTAAAATTTAATCCAGAATCAGGCTCGGCAAGCGGGATATCAGATAATGGAACAGCGGCTATAGAAGTTGATTTATTGGACAGCATAGTAAATGAAAAAGTTTCGTTTATAAAGATGGATATTGAGGGAGGAGAGTGCATGGCGATTGAAGGTATGAAAAACCATATTTTAAATGACTATCCTAAAATGGCAATAAGTGTATATCATAAAGTCAATGATTTATGGAAAATACCAGAACAAATTTTTACTATTAGAGATGATTACAATATTTATATAAGACATTACACTGAAGGCACTGATGAAACAGTTATGTTTTTTATGCCAAAAATATAGAGTATTTATATAAAAAATTATTTTTAATTTTATAAGATTATGTCCAAGAATATTTTGTTAATAGATACAAATTTTTCCTCTAAGCCAATTTATGATAATTTAATCACCATGGGGTATAATGTTTATGTAGTTGGTGGAAATAAAGATGACTTTCTGGCAAAAACTGTAGATAATTATCTAAATTTTGATTACTCAAATCTAAATATAATTCTAAAAATTATTAAAGAATATAAAATTGGATTAGTTTTGCCTGGTTGTAATGATTTTTCATATTATGTTTGTTCTAAAGTCAATGAAATTTTTTTTAAACAGAGAACAATAGACAGTATTGAGAATTTTACAAATTTAAATAATAAAGCATGTTTTAAATCAATAGCCAAAGATATAGGATTGCCTATCCCTTTAATATATGATAATATCAATGGAATTAATAAATTCCCAATTATTGTAAAACCGGTAGATTCATTTAGCGGTAAAGGCAATATTATAGTTAAAAATAAAGAAGAATTAAAAACTTCTATAAATTATGCAGAGTCGTATTCAAAATCAAAAAAAATTATTATTGAAGATTACATACAAGGTCAGTTATTTAGCTACTCATCATTTATATATGACGATAAAATTTTAATAGATTTTATCGTTCAAGAAGATTGCATTGCAAATAAATTTGCAGTTGATACAAGTAAGGTAATTTTTAATTTCCCCAAAAAAATTCTTATAAAATTAAGGCAAGAAATCTTAATTTTATATAAAAAGCTATCATTGACAAATGGACTAATACATGTTCAGTTTATTATAGACAATAATGAGGATTATTGGTTAATTGAAATAACCAGGAGGTGTCCCGGCGATCTTTATAGCAATTTAATATATTACTCAACTGGATTTAATTATGCCAAATATTATATAGAGCCTTTTTTGGGTATAAATAGCTCGCTAAATTTTAATTTAGTAAGAAAATTTATCATTAGACACACTATTACGTCTGAAAAATCCGGAAGATTTATTGAACTTAGTTTTAATCATCCAATTAATATGAAAAGTTTTTTGACCTTATCAAAGTCTGGAGACTTTATTAATGAGGCACCTCAAAGTCGTATAGGGTTGATTTTTATCGATGCAAAAGGTAAAAAAGAATTTGATTTTATTTATAATTCACTTTTAGGCAGAGAGTTATATGATATAAAATTACAGTATTAATCATGCATGTTTTAGATGATTCCAAAAAAATAGCTAATTTTTGGCAATGAATAATTATTGTTTTTTGTATTCCTCTTATAATTATATTTTATAATAAATCGAGGGTGGCTTTCAAGTTTATAACGGTTATTATGGTATGGAATAATAAAATGAATGAATATAAAAAATTGAAAGAAAAATATTTAAAATCTATTGATAAAGGAACTCGCAATTTAATTATTTTCTTTTTTCCCGAATCAAACGCGATAACCGGCGGAATGTTTAGTATTTTGAATTTAGCAAAGGTTTCAAGGCAATTAATGAAAGAAAAAAATTATTTTGTACAAACATGTTATTATCCGCATAGTAGTTGCGCAGACTTACTATACAATTGGTATAAAAATGAAGAAAAAATAATAAATTTTAATGAAGTGATAGAATATTTTAAGGATGTGGAAAATCTTATAATTCATATCCCTGAATATATTTCTAATAATATATTCAGGGGTCTTGATAAAAAACAGTTTGATTATTTAAAAAACATCAAAAATTTACAATTTAATATAATGAATCAAAATATTAGATTAATGCCTAGGCCAAAAGAATTGAATTACTTAAAATATTTTACTACAAATATAACGCAAACGACAGCTCACCATAAATATTCAACTCAAGAAGTTTGTGACATATGGGGATACCCGCTTTATTTTATTCCAGCTATTATGGAAGTAAATTACCTTAAGGAATCTTATCAAAATAAGGAAAATTTAATATGTTATTCAAATGATTATGAGCCGTTAAAAGAAAAAATATTAGACAAATTAAGTAAAAAATATAATAAATTTATGTTCCGAGAAATAAATAATATAACATATGAGGAGTATAAAAAATTAATTTCTAAGGCGAAATATTGCATATCATTTGGAGAGGGTTTTGACGGATATTTTTCAGAACCTATAATGTCAGGCGGACTATCTTTTTCAGTTTATAATGAAGATTTTTTTCCATCAGATTTATTTAGGAAATTTAAAAATGTATATATATCTTACGAACAAATGTTAAATAAAATTTGTGAAGATATAGAATATTTTGAAAACAATTCTTATGAATATATTAAGTTAAGTGAAACAATTAATAAAGAAATTAAAAAACTATACAGTTGGGACGAATTTACAATTAATGTCGATAAATTTTATAAAAAAGAGTATACATTTTCCTCTAACCCTTAAATCCCGTTATTTTATATCTATGTCGGCGTTTCAACCTTCATGCATTCGTAAAACTGTTTTTGCCTACTAGTAATCTCTCCTAAGTGATGCCGTTTTCCCGGCTCTTGGAAATATTCTATTATATCCAGCTCGTCAAGCATCTCCTGCATGGTGTAGTCTTTAAAAAGATTGTTGTCGTCCATAGCCTTTTTTATATACGAAAGATATATAAGAGCGATGAACTGGACAAAGAGCTTACCTTCCATGTTTTCTTCGGAAGCAACGGACATTCTGCGCATATTGAGTCTTTCTTTGAGATTGCCGAACGCTTTTTCTATAACGTCTTTAGTGCGGTATGTTTTAAGCGCTAAGACGGGGTCTTTTATTCCGTTAGACATAAGTACAAAGAATCCGCAGTTCTTCTCGGCCTGGACTATCGCATCCTGTTTAGGTACAAACTTGCCTCTATTTTCTTCATAGTATTTTAAATAAAGCCTTTCGTGTTCGGGCTTGTAAATTCCGGTCGTGACTGGACACCCATTCCGTTTTTAACTGGACACCCATTCCGGAAATTACTGGACACCGCAATTCAGTAAAAATGTTCCGCTATTTTAGGAA